>NZ_CBFHHE010000015.1:0-44842 GCF_965655635.1 Nereida sp. | reverse complement strand
TGTGATTGGTGACCGGTTTGGGGCCTCTGCAAGCTCTGATATCGTTGACCGCGTAGAGGCTGCTTTTACACGTGCAGGCTTTGTCACGGCACGCAATGCGCCGTTTGCAGGTGCCTACATAACCCAAGCTTACGGACGGCCATCACGCGGAATGCACGCAATCCAGATTGAGATTGATCGCTCGCTTTATATGGATGAAGCGCTGATCGAACCAAACGCAGATTTTCACGCAGTGCGCGGCAAAATCACAGCCGCGATGGCTGACATCGTTGAGATTAGTCAGCGCCAAGTGCCGCTTGCTGCTGAGTAGTTAGCGCAGCGCGCGGCCCTTCATAATCGCGTCCTTACCAAATCGCTCCCTTATGGCGTCCGTGGCGCGTTCGGCTGCGGCGCGCTTTGGGGCGTCTGGGTCCAAAAGGTCGCCCGCGCTGTCTGCAGCTGATGACGGCCCAAGGTCGGACAGACCAACGCCAATCAGGCGAAATGGACCTTGGTTAGTTACCTGATCAAACAGCTGTCTTGCGTGCCTATAAATTCGGTCAGCAATTTGCGTGCTGTCGGTCAACGTGATGCGCTTCGATAGGGTTTTGAACTTTGCCGTTTTGAGTTTGAGGGTAACGACTTTGCCCGCCAACTCACGTGCCTTGGCCCGTGCACTGACTTTTTCTGAAAGCCGCCAAAGGTGCCCGTCAAGCAGATCAACCGATGCGGTGTCTTCGTTGAATGTGGTCTCATTACTAATTGATTTGATCGGCCGGTGCGCAGAAACAGTACGCTTATCGTCACCACGGGCCAGATGCCAAAGGCGCTCGCCGATACTACCAAACCTCAGGATCAGGTCTTTTTGCTCCCACCTGAGCAGGTCCGTAAACGTGTGAATGCCCGCCTGTTCAAGCGTTGCGCGCGCAGATGGTCCGACACCCCAGATCATGCCCACAGGCTTGTCTTTCAGGAAAGTCATGGTTTCAGCTTTGCCGATCACGGAAAAGCCCTGCGGTTTATCCAAGTCAGATGCGACTTTTGCTAAAAACTTATTGTGGCTAAGGCCGATTGATCCGGTAATCCCGATTTCTTCGCGCATCCTTTTGACAAGGCGAGCGAGCATCACGGCCGGTGGCGCCCCGTGAAGTTTGTGGGTGCCGGACATGTCCAAAAACGCTTCGTCCAATGACAGCGGTTCAATAGCGGGGGTCAGTTCCTCCATAAGGGCGCGGACTTGTTTCGATACATCGGCGTAGACATCCATGCGACCGCGCACGATCACTGCATCGGGGCAAAGCTTTAGGGCCTTAAACATCGGCATCGCAGACCGGACGCCGCGAATGCGGGCAATGTAGCAAGCGGTACTGACGACGCCGCGCCGCCCGCCGCCTATGATGACGGGCTTGTCCGCAAGCTCTGGATTATCGCGTTTCTCAACACTGGCATAAAAGGCATCGCAATCCATGTGGGCGACTGACAAATCAAACAGTTCAGGATGCGCCAGCATACGCGGACTGCCGCAATCCACGCATCGTCGCGGTTCTTGCGCAGAGTAAGTGGTTAAGCAGTCGCGACAAATTGCAGGCATGATACTGTGATACGCGCCGTACGGGGTGCCAGCAACGGTTACGAGATTTTTCTTGGCAATTAGATACGACACGTGTAGGAGTTTCCCATAGGAAACATGTCCGCTCGGGAGAGCGTGGATTATGCCAACGCCGAAGGAGCAACCACCCCGGTCACCTCTCAGGCAACAGGACTGGCGGACGTGTCACACTCTGGAGAGACGCCTTCTAGCAAGGCGCACCGAAGGCGCAAGCGGTTCCGTATGGACCGTGCATCGCTCAGGTAAAGCGAACGGAGCGGGGTTGTTTGGGCGAATGAGCCCAACCGTTTGGAGTGTGAAAACATGACTCGTATCGCAGTAATTGGCGCTGGCATCACCGGTGTGACAACAGCTTTTGAATTGGTCAGCCGTGGTCTTGATGTTGTTGTATTTGACAGAAATCGCTACGCGGCGATGGATACCAGTTTTGCCAATGGTGGGCAGCTTTCCGCATCAAACGCAGAAGTTTGGAACACTTTCGGAACGGTTCTGAAAGGCATCAAATGGATGGCGCGGCGCGATGCGCCCTTATTGGTGAACCCGCGCCCAAGCTGGCATAAAATCAGCTGGATGGCTGAGTTCTTGAGCAACATTCCGAACTACAAAAACAACACGGTTCAAACAGCGGCGTTGGCGGTTAAGGCGCGCGCTGGATTGCAGTCTATGGCGGACCGTGCGGGGCTGGATTTTGACTGGTCTCCGGCGGGCATTCTGCACTTCTATAAAAACGAAAAAGATATGGCGCACGCTCGCAAAGTGAACGAGCTTTTGTCGCAAGGCGGTGTGGAACGTGTTGAACTGACGCCTGATCAGGTCCGTGCGCGTGAACCAAACCTGCGTGGCACCGTTACCGGTGGGTTCTGGACGGAAAGTGACAGCACGGGCGATATTCACAAATTTACGTTCGGCCTTGCAAAGTGGCTTGAGGCACAGGGCGTTGATTTCCGCATGGGCAAACCGGTTGAGCAACTTAGTAGTGCCAATGGTGAGACCCGTGTGAACGGTGAAGCTTTTGACGGCGTCGTCGTGTGTGCTGGCGTTGGGAGTCGCGCGATGGCCAAAAAGCTGTGCGATCGCGTTAACATTTATCCTGTCAAGGGCTACTCAATCACTGTGAATATGCCGGATGCAATCAGCCAAGATGGCGCGCCGATGGTGTCTTTGCTTGATGATGATGCGAAGATTGTGACGTCTCGTCTTGGTAAGGACCGTTTCCGTGTTGCAGGGACCGCAGAATATAACGGCGAAAACCGTGATATTCGCGCAGACCGCATTGAGCCGCTGACCAAGTGGGTGGAAACGCATTTCCCGTCAATCTCGACCGAACACGTGGTGCCGTGGGCAGGTCTGCGCCCGATGATGCCAAATATGATGCCGCGCGTTGGCGCAGGTAAACGTGCAGGTGTTTTCTACAACACGGGTCACGGGCATTTGGGGTGGACGTTATCAGCGGCAACTGCAGCATTGGTTGGCGCGTCTGTCCAAGAGCATTTTGCGTCAAAAGGCGGCGCACAAGGCAGCAAACGCGGATTTACCTTCAAAAGCGCCTGATAAGCCGCCATAGTCAGATCAATTCAATAGGAGAGACTGACCATGGGGAGTGAAGAGGTTTTGCAGGTTTTATTTAGTATTTTGGGCGGCAACATCGTTGTGGTGTTGCTGGCCGCGTTTATCATTATTTGTATTCTGCTTGGTGTTCGAATCGTTCCGCAGTCAGAGCAGTTTGTCATTGAACGTTTTGGTCGGCTTAAGGCGGTGCTTGGGCCCGGCATCAACTTCATTGTGCCGTTCCTTGATCGCGTGGCGCACCGGATTTCGATCCTTGAACGACAGCTTCCGAATGCCTCACAGGATGCGATCACGTCAGACAACGTTTTGGTGCGGGTTGAGACATCCGTATTCTATCGCATCACGGAACCTGAGCGGACAGTTTATCGGATCCGCGATGTAGACGCAGCGATCGCAACAACAGTAGCTGGTATTGTGCGCGCCGAGATCGGCAAGATGGAACTTGATGAGGTTCAATCAAACCGTGCTCAACTGATTGAACAGATCAAGGCGCTGGTGGAAGAGGCCGTAGATAACTGGGGCATCGAAGTCACGCGCGCCGAGCTTCTGGACGTGAACCTTGATCAAGCGACCCGCGACGCGATGCTGCAACAGTTGAACGCAGAACGTGAACGCCGCGCGCAAGTGACCCGTGCAGAAGGCGAGAAACGTTCGGTTGAGCTGCAGGCAGATGCCGATCTTTATGCGGCACAAAAACAGGCTGAGGCGCGTCGTATTCAAGCAGACGCCGAGGCCTACGCAACCGCGACGGTTGCTGATGCGATCAATGCGCACGGCTTGGAAGCAGCACAGTATCAAGTGGCGTTGAAGCAGGTCGAAGCCCTTAACACACTTGGAAATGGCAATGGAAAAAGCACGATCGTGGTGCCGGCAAATGCGCTTGAGGCGTTTGGCAACGCGTTCAATATGCTGAAAGGGCGCGGTTAATATGGATGCATTGGCAAACACGTGGTGGGCATGGGCTGCGTTTGCCCTTGTTTTGGCGATACTTGAGGTGCTGGCTCCGGGCTTTGTCCTGCTGGGGTTCGCCATTGGCGCGGCGCTGGTGTCTCTCTTAGTTTGGCTCAACGTCGGCCTGTCGTTGATCTGGCTGTCACTGGTATTTGCTGTTGCGTCGCTTGTTGCGTGGCTTGTGCTGCGGTCGGTTTTTCAACTCAAGACCGGTCAAGTGCGCACGTTTGATGAAGATATAAACAGCTGACCATAAAAAAGGCCCGCTCAAATGGCGGGCCTTTCTAACGTATTTAGAAAACGAGTTTAGCCCAGTTTGCTGGTCAATTCCGGTACTGCGTCGAAGAGGTCTGCGACCAAGCCGTAATCAGCAACTTGGAAGATCGGTGCTTCTTCGTCTTTGTTGATCGCCACGATGATCTTGGAGTCCTTCATGCCTGCAAGGTGCTGGATGGCGCCGGAAATGCCAACAGCAACATAAAGATCAGGTGCGACGACCTTGCCTGTCTGGCCAACTTGCCAATCGTTTGGCGCGTAACCACTGTCCACGGCTGCGCGTGATGCGCCAACGGCGGCACCAAGCTTATCTGCAAGTGTTTCGATCAGTTTGAAATCATCTTCTGATCCAACACCGCGGCCACCAGAAACAACTACACCGGCTGATGTCAGCTCGGGGCGGTCAGATGTTGCGACTCTGTCTTCGACCCATTCGGACAAGCCTGCGTTACCAGCAGCAGCAATGTTTTCCACCGTTGCCGAACCGCCTTCGCCCGCAGCGTCAAATGTTGACGTCCGGATGGTTGCGACTTTTTTGGCGTCTGCTGATTTCACAGTCTGGATTGCGTTGCCCGCATAGATGGGGCGCTCGAATGTGTCCGCATCGATTACAGCAGTCACTTCAGAAATAACCATCACGTCCAGCATCGCCGCCACGCGCGGCAAGATGTTCTTGGACGCAGCGGTAGAAGGCGCGACGATGTGGTCATAATCACCAGCCAGCGATACGATCAGATCAGCAACAGGCTCGGCCAAATCGTGGCCGTATTCGGCGGCATCCGCGCAAAGCACTTTGCCAACGCCGTCCAGCGCAGCAGCAGCCGTTGCAGCGTCTGCGCAGCCTTCGCTTGCGCAAAGAACAGTGACGTCGCCCAATGCTTTGGCCGCAGTTAAGGCCTTTGCGGTCGCGTCTACGTTAAGTGCGCCACCATTTACTTCAGCAATCAGAAGAACAGCCATTATACAGCCCCCGCTTCTTTGAGTTTCTCGACCAGCTCATCAATTGAGCCAACTTTGATACCAGCCGCACGTTCTGCGGGCTCGGACGTGCCAACGATTTGCAGGCGTGGTGAGACATCAACACCGTAGTCAGCCGCGGTCTTTTCATCGAGCGGCTTCTTCTTGGCCTTCATGATGTTTGGCAAAGAGGCATAGCGCGGCTCGTTCAGGCGCAAATCGACAGTGACGATAGCAGGCATCTTCACCTTGATGGTCTGCAAGCCGCCGTCGACTTCACGTGTTACGGTCGCTGTGTCGCCATCAACGGATAGCTCTGACGCAAAGGTTGCCTGTGACCAACCCAAAAGCGCCGACAGCATTTGGCCGGTCGCGTTCATGTCGTTGTCGATCGCCTGTTTGCCAGCAAGGACAAGCCCGGGCTGCTCTTCATCGACAACAGCCTTAAGGATTTTGGCAACCGCAAGCGGCTCAATGTCAGTGTGCACAGCATCCGCAGCAACAACCAGAATGGCGCGGTCCGCACCCATCGCAAGCGCGTTGCGCAGGGTCTCTTGGCTCTGCTTTACGCCAATAGAAACCACAACAACTTCGTCAGCCGTTCCGGCCTCTTTCAAGCGGATTGCCTGCTCTACAGCGATTTCGTCGAATGGGTTCATCGACATTTTGACGTTTGCAAGATCAACACCGCTGCCGTCCGCTTTCACACGAACCTTAACGTTATAGTCGATCACGCGTTTGACGGGCACGAGGACCTTCATGGCGTTTCTCCTGTTGGTAAGCCTTTACGCAGATTCGCTGCGCAATAATCTTCCTTTGTTGTCTAGCAACGCAGAACAAACGAAAACAGGGCAAAATCGACACCAGAAGGGTCTTCGACGCCGCGCTGCGTTTTCTGGCGTTTACCGATTAGCGCCAGGAACCCACAAAACATCGTCTTTGCCGTCGTTATTCGCCACCCGAGATGCGACAAAAAACCAGTCCGACAAGCGGTTCAGATATTTCACTGCCGCGGTGTTCACGTCTTCAACGCTGGCCAGTTCAACTGAGAGGCGTTCTGCACGGCGTGCAACGGTGCGACATTGGTGCAGGTATGCAGCAAGGGCTGATCCGCCCGGCAAAATGAAGCTGCGAAGTGGCTCAAGCGCTTCGTTCATAGCATCAATCTCGCTTTCTAGGCGGGCTACTTGGCCGTCTGTGATACGTAGCGGTGTGTATTCTGCTTCGGCATCTTTGGCGATGTCAGGGCGGCACATGTCGGCGCCCAAATCGAACAGGTCATTTTGGATCATGACCAACTGCGCATCAATTTCGCCAGTTGCGTGTAGTCGCGCAAGGCCCACGATTGAGTTGGTTTCGTCAACAGTCCCATAAGCGTTCACGCGCATCGAGTGTTTCGCAACACGCTCACCGTTGCCCAAAGCTGTTTGGCCTTTGTCACCGGTTTTCGTGTAAATTTTGTTTAGTACGACCATGGTTTACGCTCCGAATGTCTGTGAGAGGAAGACCCAAGCAACGATCAAAATTACCGCCGCAAACTGTGCATAAAGCCGCCAGCGCATAACTTTGTTGGCGTGCTTTTTGTTGAAGTCACCGCCTTTGGCAAAGCCACCGATGCCCAACATCAAAATGCCAAGCACAATTACGCAAGCGATAGCAGCAACGATAAATAGTGGATCGGAAAGCATGGTCAGTCCTTGTTTTTGTATAGTTCTCTGCGAGATAACCCGCTTTGGCCGAAAGGCGAGGGGTCAGGCCTTGGATATCAGCCAATCTAATGCGCGGGTTGGCAAAATGCGGCGGGCAAAGCCCATAATGTAGGTCGGCGTTGTGATATAGTAGCGTGGTTTTGGCCTAAGGTGTTCAAGCGCGTGACGCAGTTTTTTGGTCACCGCCGAGGCAGGCAATTCGAAAGTATCGGGACCGTTATCCTCGTACAATCGCTGGGAAAGGCCCGCTTCATAGGCACTTCGACGGGCGCTGTTTTTCCAAGCAATCCACTTTTCAAAATGCGGAATAGAGTTTGCGCGAATGCTGCTGGTAACGGGGCCTGGTTCAAGCAAAATGATGTGAATGCCCGTCCCCCTCATCTCGATACGCAGCGTATCCGTCAGCCCCTCGAGTGCAAATTTGGTGCTGTTGTAGGATCCGCGCCAAGGCAGCACGACAAGCCCCAAAACCGATGAACAGTTCACAATACGCCCGTGTCCTTGTTTGCGCATGACTGGGATTACAAGGTTGGTCAGTTCATGAACGCCAAACACATTCACTTCGAAATTCGCGCGCAGTGCGTCGCGCGGCAAATCCTCAACGGCACCGGGCGTTGCGAAGGCGCCATTGTTATAAAGCGCATCCAAGGTGCCGCCAGTGGCATCAAGCACCTCGGCAAGGCCTGCTTTAAGGCTGCTACTGTCAGCGTAGTCCAAGAGTGGGCTTTCAAAGCCTTCTGCCTTTAGGCGGTCGCAGTCTTTTTGTTGTCTGCACGATGCAAAAACGCGCCAGCCTGCGTCGCGCAGCCCGTGTGCTGCATCATAGCCGATGCCGCTTGAGCATCCTGTAATAAGTACTGATTTCATTGCGCTGTTTTGGCAAGCGCAGCGGTGTCCCGCAAGGGTTATCCGTCGCCCAAAAGGAAATCTGCAACCCAGTCGATGCGGTTTTCAGGCGTGCGAATTTGCACCCACCCACGGCCAAGATCATCAATAACCTTAACTTCATCACCGGCGTTCAGCTTTGTCACAACGCCGAAAACAGTGCCCGGCCCGCTACGGATGTTCACAACATTGCCCGCGATAACCTTGATTACCGCTGGTGGTGCGGCGGGGAGTATGACCTTGGCCTCTGGGGCGTCCTCAACGGCCGTTGACAGCGCAACTGTGGTAATGACTGCGTCATTGGTTGAGGCTTCTGCGGTATTGATTTCGGGTGGGCTGGCAAGCTCAGCAAGTCCGAAAGCGTCACTGGTAATTGCCTTTGTTACGGCAACTTCGACTGGTTGTTGACTGTCTTCAAGGGCGGGTTCTGGAGCAGGTTCGTAGCGCGCGATTAAAACCAGCTTGCTGCCATCTGGCCAGCTTTCCGCTACGAATTCATCGCCCCCGCTCAATTCATAAAACGCAAAAGCCAAAAACCCGAAACTAAGAAGGATCACTCGCCACATTACATCACCCCGCGCGCCGAAGCGCTAACTCATTACAACACGCCGAAAGTTTAGCATGAGCTTTACGGTTCTGTGAGTAGAGAAAGGCAAATATTCAACTTTGTTCGCTTTACGCGCGATTCAGCCACAGTTACACAAAGTCATGACCAATTTACCGCCCGACACAGATGATCAAAACATCCCCGCCGTCGCAGAGCCATTGCGCCGCGCTTTGGGTGACCGGTATCTGACCTACGCACTGTCCACCATTATGCACCGGGCCTTGCCTGATGCGCGTGATGGTCTGAAGCCTGTGCACCGGCGGATTTTATACGCGATGCGCGAGTTGAAGCTGAGCCCAACAGGTGGGTTCCGTAAATCAGCTAAAATTTCGGGTGACGTGATGGGGAACTATCACCCGCACGGGGACGCCGCGATTTACGATGCTATGGCGCGTTTGGCGCAAGACTTTAATGTCCGATATCCGTTGGTTGATGGGCAGGGTAACTTTGGCAACATCGATGGCGATAACCCTGCGGCGTCTCGTTACACTGAAGCGCGCATGACTATCGCAGCGGAGGCGCTGCTGGATGGTCTGGCCGAGAATGCTGTTGATTTCCGCGAAAACTACGACGGCACGTTAACCGAGCCTGTGGTCCTGCCAGCTGCGTTTCCAAACCTGTTGGCGAATGGATCAAGCGGTATCGCCGTGGGCATGGCCACGAACATCCCGCCCCACAACATCGAAGAGTTGATCAATGCGTGTTTGCATCTGATCAAGGCGCCGAATGCGCGGGACGAAACGCTGCTTGAACACGTGCCGGGTCCTGATTTTCCTACTGGCGGTGTCATTGTTGAGCCGCGTGAAAATATCGCCGAGGCGTATCGCAGTGGTAAGGGCGGGTTCCGCCTGCGGTGCCGTTATGAGATTGAACAGCTTGATCGCGGGATGTGGCAAATCATCGTCACTGAAATTCCCTATCAAGTGCAAAAATCCAAACTAATCGAGAAGCTGGCAGAGGTCATTCAGCTTAAGAAAGTGCCGATCCTTGCGGATGTGCGCGATGAAAGTGCCGATGACGTACGGATCGTGCTAGAGCCGAAGTCCAAGAATGTTGACCCTGATGTCTTGATGGGGATGTTGTATCGCAACTCTGACCTTGAGGTGCGTTTCAGCTTGAACATGAACGTGCTGATTGATGGTCTGACACCAAAAGTGTGCAGCCTGAAAGAAGTGCTGCGCGCGTTTCTGGATCACCGCCGTGACGTCTTGCTGCGCCGTTCAAAGCACCGGATCGACAAGATTGATCACCGTCTTGAGGTGCTCGAAGGCTTTATCATCGCGTTTCTTAATTTGGACCGTGTCATTGATATCATCAGATATGACGAAGACCCAAAGCGCGCCCTGATGCATGAAAGCTGGTCGCAAGACTTTGTGCGCGCGACGGATGAGAAAGATTATGTTTCCCCGTCATGTGATCTGGGCACCGAGCTGAGTGAAGTTCAGGCTAATGCTATTTTGAACATGCGCCTTCGGTCGCTGCGCCGCCTTGAAGAGTTGGAGCTGGTGCGCGAGCGTGACGCCTTGACGGAGGAACGCGCGGGCCTGCAAGACCTTCTTGATAGTGAAGAAATTCAGTGGTCCACTATTTCAGAGCAGCTGCGCCAGACCCGCAAGGAATTTGGCGCGAAATCTGAATTTGGAGCGCGGCGCAGCACATTCGCTGAGGCAGGCGAAGTGGAAGACGTCCCCCTTGAAGCGATGATCGAGCGTGAGCCGATCACGGTTGTCTGCTCAAAAATGGGATGGATCCGCGCCATGTCGGGCCATATCGACCTTGGCCGCGAACTGAAGTTCAAGGATGGGGATGGTCCGCGGTTTATCTTCCACGCCGAGACAACTGACAAGATTTTGCTGCTTGGGACGAACGGGCGCTTCTACACGTTGCAGGCCAGCACCTTACCCGGTGGTCGGGGCATGGGCGAGCCCGTGCGGTTGATGGTTGATTTGCCTCAAGATGTCGAAATTTTGATGCTGTTCATCCATAAGCCGGGGCGCAAGCTGTTGCTTGCTTCAAGTGCGGGTGATGGGTTTGTGGTGCCTGAAGATGAAGTGATCGCGCAAACCCGTGGCGGCAAGCAAGTGTTGAACGTGCGCGCACCAAACACTGCTGCGGTATGTCGTCCCGTTCTGGGCGATCATGTGGCTGTGGTTGGTGAAAACCGCAAAGTGCTTGTTTTTGCTCTTGATGAATTGCCGGAAATGGCGCGGGGCAAAGGGGTTCGTCTTCAGAAATATAAAGATGGCGGTCTTAGTGATGCGACCACGTTTGATTTTAGCGAAGGGCTAAGTTGGCTTGATCCAGCTGGTCGTACCCGTACTGAAACGGAACTTGCGGAATGGACGGGTAAGCGCGCAGGTGCTGGCCGTATGGCGCCGCGCGGTTTCCCGAGGGATAATAAGTTCACCTAGGTAGCTGGTGTATGAGTGAGAAGGATGACGAGTAATGGAGCAGGGCGACACACTTGAAGGCAGATACGGTGGGCAACGCGGTCCCATCTTTTTACTGGTCCTTCAAACGGGCATTTTGACTGTTTTGACCCTTGGGATTTACCGGTTTTGGGCGAAATCCCGTGTGCGCCGTTATGTGTGGAATGCGGTTCAGCCCGGTGGCGATCCGATGGAATATTCAGGCACAGGCGTTGAAAAATTCATCGGCTTTCTGATCGCTTTGGTGGTGCTGGCCGTTTATCTGGGATTGTTGCAGGTCTTGCTGACTTTTGCCGGTCTCAGCCTGCTTGATTTAGTCCCTGATGAGGGGGCTAGCGAGGCGCAGATATTAGCAAGTATTGGTGCGACATTCGCCACGCTGATCGCGATTGTCCCGCTCATCTTCATCGCCCAATATCGCGGACGTCGTTACATGCTGTCGCGCACGCGGTGGCGGGGTTTGCGGTTCGGCATGGATCAGATGTCGCTTGGCTATATGTGGCGCGCGGTTGTTTACAGCGTCATCACGGTTGTCTCACTGGGTATTCTTGCCCCTCTTGGTACATTTCAGTTGGAGAAATTTAAGACTGACCGCACTTGGTACGGCGATGCGCAATTTGAACAAGGCGGCCGCTGGACGATGCTTTATCGCGCGGCATCTGTGTTACTTCTTGGGCTTGGGGTCAGCATTGTCGGGGGAGTCGTCAGCGGGTCAGGTTCCCAAGGTCTTGGCGTCACTGTCATGGTAGTTGGGGCGATCCTGATCGTGATCGGGTTTGTGCACTACCGCTTACAAAGCTTTGCAATAATGGCGCGGCACAAAACACTTGATGATGGGGCGATTGAGTTTGAGGCATTACCCCAAACTGGCCGTGTCGTCGGACATTACATCAAAGGCTCGTTGCTGACGATGTTGGTGACTATTGCGGCGGCAATTCCGGTTGGTGTGATTTTCTTTATGGCCAGCCAAATTGGTGCAGCCGGCGGGTTTGGCGGCGCGCAGATTTTCAGCATAATCATTGCCGTTTTGAGCTATGTGGTTGCGCTTGTGATGGGCGGCGCTTCTACCATGGCATTCATCACCCAGCCTATTTTCGGTCATATCGTAGAGACATGCGCCGTGCGCTATCCCGAGCATTTCGACACCATCCAACAACGTACTGCCGACGATATGCCTGATGCCGAAGGCTTTGCGGATGCCCTTGATGTGGGCGGTGCGTTTTAAGCGATGGCGTTGCAAAGTAGCCTTGCCTCTTTCGTCGATGGAAAGACCGCCGGAAAGCGCGACGTCTACATCGAAGTTGCAGCCACTGCAGGGGTTTTGCAGATTTGTAAAGCCCAAGGTGATGTGCTTGCGGAGTGGCCGTTAAAGCAGTTGCGGCGCATGCAAGACGGATCGCGCACGGTTTTGTATTTGGATGGTGATCCAGATGAGGCGCGTCTTTACCCGTTCAATTTACACGATGAGACGGTTCTGGCGACGCTGACGCCCGACCTTGATAAACGGCGGCCCATTGGCCCGCTGGTTCGAAAAGTAATCGGTTGGAGTGTGGCCGCGGCCGCTGCGTTGGTGGTGATGCTCTTCGTGATCATTCCCAGCCTGTCAGATCAACTCGCCACTGTCATTCCGACCGAACGTGAAGAGCGTATCGGTAATGTTGTCTCTTCTCAGATTGAGCGGGCAATGGTTTGGCAGGACGATAGTACTGGTGAAAGTTGGCAATGCTCATCAGCCGCGGGTGATGCGGCTTTGGCCCAGATGGTTACCCGTGTGTTGGGGCCGCTCGATGTACCCTACACCCTGAACGTTCAAGTCGTGGATCACCCTTTGATTAACGCGTTTGCATTGCCCGGTGGTCAGGTGATTTTGTTCCGTGGTTTGTTGGAAGCCGCTCAAAGCGCAGATGCGGTGGCGGGGGTTCTGGCCCATGAGTTGGGCCACGTGATTAACCGCGACCCGATGCGCCTGACGTTGCGTGCGACGGGATCTGCGGGATTATTGTCGCTGATACTTGGCGATGCAACAGGAGGTTTGATTATTGCAGGCGCGGCAGATCAGGTGATGAACGCCACCCACACCCGTAAAGCAGAAGCACAAGCAGACGAATTTGCCCTGAAACTTTTGGACGAGGCCGAGATATCCCTACTGGCCTTTGCGAGCTTTTTTGAAACGCTTAAAGAGGACAGCCCTGATATGACGGGTGCTCTTGAATGGTTGTCATCGCATCCCGCGATGAGCCTGCGCGCCCAAAACGCCCGGGACAACGTACAGCAGGGCAAGATCTATCGGCCCGTTTTGAATGCGCAAGCGTGGCGTGATCTACAAGCGATTTGTGGCTAGCTGCTAAGCTCTTCAACCTGAAGCCACACTCCGCCACTCGGCCGTAGTGTCAGGATTAGTTCCGGACGCGGATCACGCCCCTTAACGGCCGTGAATTTGAATCGCGAAAGCAGGGTAGCCAGAATAATCACCGCCTCTTGCAGGGCAAATGACGCCCCGATGCACACCCGCGGACCATCCCCGAAGGGTAGGTATGAAAAGCGGTTTACGGCCTTTGGATCCGCAAAGCGGTCAGGGTCAAAGGCGTCAGGATTCTCCCACAGGTCTTTGTGCCGATGTAGGGCATAGATGGGCAGCATGACTGTGTCGCCCTTGCGCACCTCGCGCCCACATAGCGTATCTGATTGTTGTGCAGTGCGGCTAATAAAAGCGGCGGGCGGATAGAGACGCAAAGCTTCATCAATGATCTGGCGAATGTAGGGCAGGGCCTTGATGTCACCTGCCGTGGCCGTGCGCCCGTTCAAAACCTCGCTGGCCTCTGCGCGGGCTTTTTGCTGGACGTCTTCATCAAAGGCACACAGATAAAGCGCCCATGCCAAGGTGAGTGCAGTTGTTTCATGACCTGCAACGATGAAGGTCAAAAGGTTGTCGCGCAACTCATCCGTGTTCATCTGGCGTTTGGTTTCCGGATCTTCGCCCTCCAGCAACAGATCAAGCAGATCAGGAATTTTACGCGGTCCTGCGTTGCGCCGTTCTTCAATAGATGCATCCGCGATACTGCGCATATCCTTCATGGCTGAAGATGATCCGATGCGGTTCAGGCGTGGCACCCACGTAGGCACGCCGATAATATCAAGCAGGGACACTTTCGCAGTCTGCGCGATGTAGGCATCGATGGCCCGGTGAACTGCGCCTGCGTCTACGCTATCGCCATCGGAGAACGTGACGTCCGAAATCACCTCAAACGTTGCCTGCACCATTTCCGCAAACACATCGACCGCACGACCTTTGGATGCCGCCAGCCGCTTGGTTGAGCGATCAGCAGCCGCCCCCATGATCGGAGCCAAGTTTGCGATATTACGATGTTTGAAAACGGGTGTCGCCGCACGTCTTTGCCAACGCCAATGGCTACCTTCTGCGATAAAAAGTGAATTGCCGATGGCTGGTTCAAGGATATTTTTGGTGACATCCGACTTGGGGTATATATCCACGGCGTCCTTCAGAATGTGGCGCAACGCATTCGGCTCCATCACCATATGCCAGCGCACCACAGCGGTTTTGCCCGAAACAATCGGCTGCTTCGTGGCGATGTCCGGAATGATCTCAACCAAGTTTCGTCGCGCGACATGCAGTGTCTCGATAATGCCCAACGGCTCGGTCACGAGTTTGCATCGTGCTGGCAGTTTGTCTGACATTTGATTGCTCCGTTACTGTTGCTGTTCATAATGGTGACTTGTGGGAGGTAAGTCACATCTTTGCGCTGTCCATTGTGAAGGGTGCTGAAACTGCGTTAGGAACTTGCAATCGGTTATGAAAGGTGTGTGTCCGTGTGGAAAATTATAGTTGGTTTGCTTGCGCTGCTGGCAGTTGCGGGATGTGGGGGCACAACCGCTGAGATGACACCCCGTTCGCCTGCGTTGAGCAGCTTTGATTTGGGGCATAACGTTGTGATCGGAACGACGGCCAAGAAGGGGCCTTTGTCGCGGGATGCCACGGCGGAGGAGTGGGTCGAAAGTCTGGGTGCTGCCATTGATGCGCAGATCGGTCGCTATAATACAGGTGGTCTCTATCATTTGGGTGTAAGCGTTGATCAATTTGTCTTGGCTGCCCCCGGCGTGCCACTGGTCTTGTCGCCCAAATCGATATTGCAAGTTTCGGTCACTGTTTGGGACAACGCCAAGGGCCAAAAGATCAATGAAACGCCTGAGCAAATCCTTGTTTTTGAGAGTTTTTCCGGTGGTAGCCTGCTTGGCTCAGGACTTACCAGATCGCGTGAAGAACAGATGGCGGGCCTAAGCGCAAATGCGGCGATAAAGATCGAAAATTGGCTGATCGAAAATGCCGCATGGTTCGCGCCACTCAACGATGCGGAATGACTTGATTTATCTGTGCAAACCTCATACACGCCGCACCGTTGGAAACGGGCTGCGATAACGGTGTTTTCCGCCGCGCCCCTGAATAGATTGAAGGTTGGCTCATGGCTAAGGAAAAGTTTGAACGCTCTAAACCGCACGTAAACATCGGCACGATTGGTCACGTTGACCACGGTAAGACGACGTTGACTGCGGCGATCACCAAGCAATTTGGTGACTTCAAAGCATACGACGAGATTGACGGCGCGCCGGAAGAAAAAGCACGTGGTATCACGATCTCTACTGCTCACGTTGAGTATGAAACAGAGACACGCCACTACGCACACGTGGACTGCCCAGGCCACGCTGACTATGTGAAAAACATGATCACTGGCGCTGCTCAGATGGACGGCGCGATCTTGGTTGTGAACGCAGCCGATGGTCCTATGCCACAAACACGTGAGCACATCCTTTTGGGTCGCCAAGTTGGTATCCCTTACATGGTTGTTTACATGAACAAAGTTGACCAAGTTGACGACGAAGAGTTGCTCGAGTTGGTTGAAATGGAAATCCGTGAGCTTCTGTCATCTTACGAGTACCCAGGCGACGACATCCCAGTTGTAGCCGGTTCTGCTCTGGCAGCTCTGGAAGACCGCGATGATAACATCGGTAAAGAGTCTATCAACAAGCTGATGGAAGCTGTTGACAGCTACATCCCGACACCAGCACGCGCTGTTGACCAGCCGTTCCTGATGCCGATCGAAGACGTGTTCTCAATCTCTGGCCGTGGTACAGTTGTAACCGGCCGTGTTGAGCGTGGCGTTATCAACGTTGGTGAAGAGATCGAGATCGTTGGTATCCGTGATACCACGAAGACAACCTGCACAGGTGTTGAAATGTTCCGCAAGCTGCTTGATCGCGGTGAAGCAGGCGACAACATCGGCGCGCTCCTTCGCGGTGTTGACCGTGAAGGTGTTGAGCGTGGCCAGGTTCTTTGTAAGCCAGGTTCCGTATCTCCTCACACGAAGTTCGAGGCAGAAGCTTATATTCTGACCAAAGAAGAAGGTGGCCGTCACACGCCATTCTTTGCGAACTACCGTCCACAGTTCTACTTCCGTACAACTGACGTGACAGGCACAGTTGAGCTTCCAGCGGGTACCGAGATGGTTATGCCGGGCGACAACTTGAAGTTCGAAGTTGAGCTGATCGCACCGATCGCGATGGAAGACGGTCTTCGCTTTGCGATCCGCGAAGGCGGCCGCACAGTAGGTGCTGGCGTCGTAGCTAAAATCATCGCGTAAGCTGATTGAGCCTGTGGGCGCATTCGAAACGATAAGGCGGCCGCTCCATTTATTTGGGGCGGCCGTTTTCCATAGTTTTGCCCAGATTGTGTCATAGCCCGCTCCCGTAACTTTTGCGGAGACGCTATGACCCTCATCCATCATGACAAAGCCGAGCTTGCTTGCGTCTTTATGGTCGAACCGGGCAATTATGAGTGGCCAGCCATTCTTCTGGCATCCTCATTGATGGCGTTCACGGCGGATGATTTGGCTCTACATGCCTATTGTCGTTCGCATCTGATTGATCAGTTACACCCCGAAACGTTGCGCTTTTTTGAACGACACGGCATACAGCTTGCCCCTATATCGCCCGAGTTCGAGGTGCCTTATCCCCAAGGCAACAAGCTATATGCCTGCGCCGCGACCCGCGCAGCGCCCGCCACAATTTTGTTTGATAGAGACATGTTCATGTTGCAGCCCGCTTTCCTTGGGGATGCTTTGCGCGTTGGTGCAGTGTCTGGCAGGCCAACTGGCGATTGGATGTGGGGCAAAACTGTAGATGCGTGGCGCGCGGCTTATGCCTCTGTTGATATGGAGCTGCCCCGTGGTAGGCTTGCGCGCCCCAGCGGGTCTTATGTTGCGCCAAGTATGTCGGCCGGCTTTGTTGCGTACCACGGGGATCAATTCGGCAAAATTTGGCGCGATGCGGCGCTTGCGATTGAAGCGCGACGATTGGCGAAAGGAATCTATCCCACGCTTGATCAGATAAGTCTGCCCGTCGCAACGCATCTTGCGGGGCTCAAGATGAATATGATCGATGTGAAATGGAACAAAGCTGTTGCGATCAAGCCGCAAGCGCTGCGCAATGTGATTTGTTACCACTACCAAAAAGCACAGACGCTGTTGGGGTTGCCGATCAGCTGGGTAGCCGATGAGCTATTGCGGGACTTCACTGAATTCGATGGGCTTGAAAACATGATTGCTTTTTACGACGAGCACAGCGCCAAACCCGCTGATGTCATCCACAACGCTGGGTTTCAGCGTGCGGTGATCGCTAAACAGCGGGCTGTTGATATCCCACATGAGCGGTAATTGAGCCACGAGATGAATTGCTGTCTTGATCTTACTCCAGACCTCGCTTATTCGCATTCCTGCCTGCAGGGGTGTAGCTCAGCGGTAGAGCATCGGTTTCCAAAACCGACGGCCGGGGGTTCGATCCCCTCCGCCCCTGCCAGGCGAATTTTCTCATGACGCATATTATGCTCCACGTTGGCGTGCACAAAACGGCCACGACGCATATGCAGGCCAGTCTGCGCCTGTCCCGCGCACGGCTCAACGCTGCGGGCGTAAGTTACTGGGATCCAAAGACGCTTCGGGCGGGTGGCAGTGACGTTGCGGACCATTTGCTGCTTGCCGAGGGTCGTCTTGCAAGTGGTGTGCAGCAAATGTTGGACGGGCATGATCGGTTATTAATTTCCGAAGAGAACATGCTGCGGTTGCCCTACAAAATGGGCGAGGGTCCGAACCCTATTCTCTATGAGCGCGGTCATCAGTTGATTGCACAGATGGGGCAGGGTGCGCCTGAGCAGCAGTTTGATGTGGCGCTTTCGTTAAGGGATTACGCGGGCTACTTCCGATCGCTCTACACCCAAACGCTGATGGGGGGATATTTTCCGTCGTTTAAGCGTTTTATCACACGGTCAAGTTATGACGTTTGCACGTGGGTGCACCTGGTTGATCGCATCCATGCTTTGCCAAACGTCCGTCGGATCATGGTCTGGCGCTATGAAGACTATGGCGTGTTGGCCCAGGCAATATTTGCAGGACTGATTGGTCAAGATTTGGGCACCATTCCGTTGGTACCTGAACGGTCCCACCCCGGGCTGTCCGAGCAGGCTGTTGCGGCCCTGCGGGGCCATCAAGCACGTGACCCCGGTCATAATAGCCGCCTGCATAAAATCCCCCGCCGCCCTATTGCACAGGCAGCGCGTGATGCATTTCCGACGGGGGCGCAATATCCAAAGTTTGACCCTTGGCAGGCCGCTGATCTGAAACTGTCAGCGCAAAGATATGCGGCCGATATGGCAGAAATTGCAGCAATGCCCAAGGTTCACCTGCTCAAGGCTTGAAAAACCGGTCTGGCCCAAGTATCTGCCAATGAAATCTATAGGAAAACGACACATGGCGAATCCGCTTCAGTTTATTCAACAAGTCCGCACCGAAGTTGGTCGCGTCACATGGCCAACGCGCCGTGAAGTAGTTTTGACGACAATCATGGTGTTCATGATGGCTGTTTTGACGGCTGTCTTCTTCTTTTTCGTCGATTGGATCATTCGCTCGGGACTATCGTTTATCCTGAACGGCTAACGCTTAGCTGCTTTCTAAATTGCGTATAACACCTTGAAACAACATGTTTTCGGCGGTATTGCGCAACAACTTGAGACAAATAGGCGTGCTTCGATTCGTGTAGCGCGCCGCTTTTTTGTTTTGAAAAGGCAGTGTAACTGTTTGAATTAACATAAGATTTTGCGCGCTTTCGCGTGCGGCACAAAAGGACCGACAGCAATGGCAAAACGGTGGTATTCAGTTAGCGTACTCTCGAACTTCGAGAAAAAGATCGCTGAAGGCATCAAAGTCGCTGCGGCTGAGGCTGAGCTGGAAGACCAGATCGACGAAGTTCTGGTTCCAACCGAAGAAGTCATCGAAATTCGTCGTGGCAAAAAAGTCCCGACCGAGCGTCGCTTTATGCCTGGCTACGTGTTGGTTCACATGGAAATGACGGATGAGGGCTATCACCTGATCAATTCTATGAACCGCGTCACAGGATTTTTGGGCCCGCAAGGCCGCCCCATGCCGATGCGCGATGCAGAGGTGAACCAAATTCTTAACCGCGTTCAAGAAGGTGAAGAAGCGCCGCGTACGCTCATTCACTTTGAAGTCGGTGAGAAAGTTAAAGTTAACGACGGTCCGTTCGAAGATTTCGACGGCATGGTCGAGGAAGTCGACGACGACAACCAGCGTCTCAAGGTTACAGTATCAATCTTTGGTCGCGAAACGCCGGTCGAATTGGAATACACGCAGGTCACTAAACAGGCCTGATCGTGCAAATCGTGGGAGGTTTTGGCAGCGCGCTGTCAAACCGGACCACGGCAACCCATCCCGCCAGACGCGTCTGGAGTGGGAGTTGAGCAAGGAGAAGTCCAATGGCTAAAAAAGTCGCTGGCACAATGAAGCTGCAGGTTCCTGCAGGTCAAGCTAACCCATCACCGCCCGTAGGCCCTGCACTTGGCCAACGTGGTATCAACATCATGGAATTCTGTAAGGCGTTTAACGCTAAGACACAGGATATGGAGCCAGGTGCACCCTGCCCAACGGTTATCACGTATTACGTTGATAAGTCGTTCAGCATGGACATCAAAACGCCACCAGCGTCATACTACTTGAAGAAAGCTGCCAAGGTAAAATCTGGCGCGAACAACCCAAGCCGTGAGACGGTTGGTCAGGTAACTGCTGCGCAGGTACGTGAGATCGCTGAAGCGAAAATGAAAGATCTGAACGCGAACGATATCGAAGCCGCGATGCAGATTATTCTGGGCTCTGCCCGCTCTATGGGCATTGAGGTGAAGTAAGATGGCAAAACTTGGAAAACGCACAACTGCGGCACGCGAGGCATTCGCGGGTAAATCCAACGTCACCGTTGATGAGGCGGTCGCACTGGTAAAAGCCAACGCCACAGCAAAGTTCGACGAAACTGTCGAAATCTCCATGCAGCTCGGTGTTGATCCGCGCCACGCAGACCAAATGGTTCGTGGCGTTGTATCTTTGCCAAACGGCACTGGTAAATCAGTTCGTGTTGCTGTCTTTGCGCGTGATGCAAAAGCAGACGAAGCGAAAGCGGCTGGCGCAGACATCGTTGGCGCAGAAGATCTGATGGAAATCGTCCAAGGCGGTACCATCGATTTTGATCGCTGCATCGCGACACCTGACATGATGCCAATCGTTGGTCGTCTGGGTAAAGTACTCGGCCCACGCAACCTGATGCCAAACCCAAAAGTTGGCACAGTGACCATGGACGTTAAAGCAGCTGTTGAAGCTGCAAAAGGCGGCGAAGTTCAGTTCAAAGCTGAAAAAGCTGGTGTTGTACACGCAGGTCTTGGCAAGTCATCATTCGGTGAAAAAGAGTTGATCGAAAACGTTCGCTCTTTCATCGGTGCAGTTCAGAAGGCTCGTCCTTCCGGCGCCAAAGGCGCTTACATGAAAAAGATCACACTGAGTTCCACAATGGGCCCAAGTGTAACAGTATCTATCGACGACGCAGCGCAAGAGTAATCTTACGCGCTCAGTTGTTGAGTATTTTGAGGCGGGTCTTTCGGGGCTCGCCTTTTTCTTTTCGTGAATGTCGTTGGGTGTATACCTTAGCTACCCCCCCGCGTTTGTTGCGCGGCCACTAACAATCCTTTTCTCTGACATGAATTAATTCAGATTGAGGTCAAATTCGGCCATATTCCCTTGGTTAACAACTCCTTACTAAAGAGTGTTTTGTTTCCATGAAGGGTTGGCGCCCTGCGCCTCAGTCACCGTATGCCTACAACGTTCAATGTTATTTCCCTTGGTAATCAGTCAATCATCGATCCGATTGAGGGCAATTTTTTCGCTGAAAACGTCAACCTTTTGGAGCAGCAAACTTTTGGGGGAGTGGGTAATGCGCTCGTAAACGATATTCGTTCGTTCTCAACTGTTGGCAACGGGTTCAATTTTGGTTTTTCCGGAATTTACGATCAAAATAATTTCTTTTCTAATGATCAGTTTTCGATTGATGGGGGTCCTGTTCGGACCTTCGATGCGCTTGCGGTATACAACGCGACGCTCACGTATGTTGATGGTACAAGCGCGCAGATTACCGCTGTGGTCTTTCAAGATACCAACGGTGACACGTTCCTTGCGCCGGATTTTAATCCAAGTGCTAACCAAACAGCACTGGAAGCGGGCGCCATCCGTTCTGTTACTTTGGGGACGTTGGGCACCAATGCTTCCTTGGGTTTGTTCGGAGATCGTGAGGCGTTCAATTTTGTCACCTGCTTTGTAAAAGGGATGGAGATCCTTACGCCTCAAGGGGGGCGCAGAGTTGAAGATTTGCAGGTGGGTGATTTGGTGGTCACACGTGATGATGCCCCGCAGCCCATCCGATGGATTGGCAAGGCAAGCCGTCCTGCCCGCGACAAGTTTCAGCCTGTTCGCATTAAAGCTGATGCGCTTGGTGCGGGGATCCCGAGCAACGACCTTATCGTCTCACAGCAGCATCGGATGTTGTTTGTATCGCCAATCGCTGAGCGTATGACAGGTACAAACGAGGTTTTGGCCCCGCTATCAAGCTGCTGGATTTGCCGGGCGTTCAGCTCGTCGAGGATTGGGACACGGTGACTTACTTTCACCTTCTTCTCGATGAGCATCAGATTATCTATGCCCATGATGCGCCGACTGAGTTACTGCTTACCGGCGCGCAGGCGTGCAGAGCGATTGGCCCCGATGCAGTTGCAGAGATTGCGGATTTCTTTCCCGAATTGTTGCAAACCGCAGCACGGCCAGCACGGCTCATTCCCAAGGGAAAGCAGATCAGACAGCTCGTTGCGCGGCATTTGAAAAATGACAAACCTATAGTCGGTAGTTTTTCGCCGGCTTTATGCGCGTAGCAATCGTGGCAGTGAAACGGGGCTTGGCAAAACACTAACAATTGTCTAACCAAGTCATTGCAGTTGAGCGCGCGATTCGTCACGCGCTCTTTTGCGTTTCGTCCGAGATGGTGGGTTTGGGCCTTAGTCCTTTAATTCCTGCCTGAGACGGGATCAGACCAGTTTCTTCAGCGGCCGTTTTGGTCACTGGCGGTTCGGGCGTCCCGTTTGAAGGACCCAACCGCCGGAGCAATCCGGTACACTGAGCCGGCGGGGTAACCCGCCATATTTGGAGAAAAACTGTGGATAGAGCACAAAAAGAAAAAGTCGTCGACGAACTCGGCCAAATCTTTGAAAGCTCTGGCGTCGTAGTGGTTAGCCACTACGAGGGCATGACAGTTGCTGAAATGCAGGATCTGCGCGCTAAAATGAGCGAAGCGGGTGGATCTGTGCGTGTTGCCAAAAACAGGCTCGCCAAAATCGCCCTGAACGGTCAGCCATGCGAAAGCGTGTCTGAGCACCTTACAGGGATGACAGTTCTCGCCTATTCAGAAGACCCTGTCGCTGCAGCGAAAGTGGTTGATGCATACGCAAAGGAAAACGGCAAGCTCGTTATCCTTGGTGGTGCAATGGGTGATACTGCTCTGGATGTTGCTGGCGTTAAAGCCGTTGCAGCGATGCCAAGCCGCGAGGAGCTTATTGCTTCTATCGTGGGTTGTATCGGCGCACCTGCTTCCAACATCGCTGGCGCAATTGGCGCACCTGCTTCGAACATCGCGAGCATTCTTTCGACCATCGAAGAGAAAGCTGCATAAGCACAACTGGAAACCCTCGTGGGCAACATCGCTACACGTTGGAACACAACCTTAGGAAACGGAAACAGTATAATGGCTGATCTGAAAAAACTTGCTGAAGAGATCGTTGGTCTTACCCTTCTCGAAGCACAAGAACTGAAAACCATCCTCAAAGATGAGTATGGCATCGAGCCAGCAGCTGGCGGCGCAGTCATGATGGCTGGCCCAGGTGGCGACGCTGGTGGAGCTGCTGAAGAAAAATCTGAGTTCAACGTTGTTCTGAAGAACGCCGGCGCACAGAAAATCGCAGTCATCAAAGAAGTCCGCGGCATCACAGGTCTTGGCCTGAAAGAGGCTAAAGACCTCGTCGAAGCTGGCGGCAAAGTCAAAGAAGGTGTCGACAAAGCAGAAGCTGAAGACATCAAAGCTAAGCTGGAAGCAGCTGGCGCAGAGATCGAGCTGGCCTAATTGGCTGGGTGTGGGGCTTAGTCCCGCGCACAATATTGGCTGGGCATGGTTAATTCCGTGCCCAGCTTAACCTGTCTTAGAAGCTGCTTTCAAATGCAGAGCCGCTTCTAAGGAAGGTCCAAGCGGGAGCGTGTCGGTGGGACGATACGCAGGTATTGGCTTGGTTTTCCTGTCTCAAAAGGGCCGCGCACCGATGCCCGACGGTGTAGCGATCCAGTGAGAACACATGAAAGGTGACAACGCACATGGCTCAATCCTTCCTCGGCCAGAAACGCTTGCGCAAATACTACGGTAAAATCCGCGAAGTCCTAGAAATGCCGAACCTTATTGAGGTTCAGAAGTCATCATATGACCTCTTTTTGAAGTCTGGTGACCAGCTTCAGCCGCTCGACGGCGAAGGCATCAAAGGCGTCTTCCAGTCGGTTTTCCCGATCAAAGACTTTAGCGAAACCGCGATCCTTGAGTTTGTCAACTACGAGCTGGAAAAGCCGAAGTATGACGTTGAGGAGTGTCAGCAGCGTGACATGACATACAGCGCGCCACTGAAAGTGACGCTGCGCTTAATCGTGTTTGAAATTGACGAAGATACAGGCGCGAAATCTGTCAAAGACATTAAAGAGCAAGATGTCTTTATGGGCGACATGCCTTTGATGACGCCAAACGGTACGTTCGTTGTGAACGGCACCGAGCGCGTTATCGTGAGCCAGATGCACCGTTCACCGGGCGTATTCTTCGACCACGATAAGGGCAAGACCCACTCATCAGGTAAACTCCTGTTTGCATGCCGCATCATCCCCTACCGTGGTAGCTGGCTGGATTTTGAGTTCGACGCTAAAGACATCGTCTTTGCGCGCATCGACCGCCGCCGCAAGCTGCCTGTAACGACGCTTTTGTATTCTTTGGGTCTGACCCAAGAAGACATCATGGACGCATACTACGACACAGTGTCTTACCGTTATGAAGCGGGTAAAGGCTGGGTCACGAAGTTCTTCCCAGAGCGCGTTCGCGGCACACGTCCAACATATGACCTAATCGATGCAGCTTCGGGCGAAGTAATTGCTGAGGCGGGCAAGAAGGTGACACCACGCGCGGTCAAGAAATTGATCGACGAAGGCCAAGCCACTGAGGTGCTGCTTCCTTTTGATCAGATCATGGGCAAGTTTGTTGCTAAAGACATCATCAACGAAGACAACGGCGCGATTTACGTTGAAGCTGGTGACGAGCTGACATGGGAAGTCGACAAAGACGGCGATGCGATCGGCGGTTCTGTGAAAGAATTGCTGGACGCTGGTATCACTGAAATTCCTGTCCTCGACATCGATAATGTCAACGTCGGCCCTTACATGCGTAACACCATGGCGGCAGACAAAAACATGAACCGCGAAACTGCGCTCATGGACATCTATCGTGTGATGCGTCCGGGTGAGCCACCCACCGTGGATTCTGCTTCTGCTCTGTTCGATACGCTCTTCTTTGATAGCGAGCGTTATGACCTGTCTGCAGTTGGCCGTGTTAAGATGAACATGCGTCTTGCGCTTGATGCAGAAGACACACAGCGCACGTTGCGCAAAGAAGACATCGTTTCATGTATCAAAGCGCTGGTTGATTTGCGCGATGGTCGTGGCGACATCGACGACATTGACCACCTCGGCAACCGCCGTGTGCGTTCTGTTGGTGAGTTGATGGAGAACCAATACCGCGTTGGTCTGCTCCGCATGGAGCGTGCGATCAAAGAGCGTATGTCATCTGTCGAAATCGACACAGTGATGCCGCAAGATTTGATCAATGCGAAACCTGCGGCCGCCGCAGTTCGCGAATTCTTCGGCTCATCGCAGCTGTCACAGTTTATGGACCAAACAAACCCGCTTTCCGAAGTGACGCACAAGCGCCGCCTCTCTGCGCTTGGACCAGGTGGTCTGACACGCGAGCGTGCGGGCTTTGAGGTGCGCGACGTGCACCCAACGCACTACGGTCGGATGTGTCCGATTGAAACGCCTGAAGGTCCAAACATTGGTCTGATCAACTCGCTGGCAACTTTTGCACGCGTTAACAAATACGGCTTCATCGAAACACCATACCGCAAAGTTGTTGACGGTCAGGTGACTGACGAAGTTCAGTACATGTCGGCGACCGAAGAAATGCGCCACACTGTTGCGCAGGCCAACGCGAACCTTGATGAAGGCGGGAAGTTCGTCAACGATCTGGTTTCGACACGTAAGTCCGGTGATTACACACTGTCACCGTCCGACAGTGTTAACCTGATCGACGTTTCCCCAAAGCAGCTGGTCTCTGTCGCCGCCTCGCTTATCCCGTTCCTTGAAAATGACGATGCTAACCGGGCCCTGATGGGATCGAACATGCAACGTCAGGCGGTTCCACTTCTGCAAGCCGAAGCACCACTTGTTGGTACTGGTATCGAAGAAGTTGTGGCCCGCGATTCCGGTGCGGCGATCATGGCGAAACGTGCGGGTATCATCGACCAAGTCGATGCGACACGTATCGTTATCCGCGCAACCGAAGACCTCGAGCTTGGCGACGCTGGTGTTGATATTTACCGCATGCGTAAATTCCAACGCTCAAACCAGAACACTTGTATCAACCAACGTCCGTTGGTGAAGGTTGGTGATTTGGTGACCAAAGGTGAAGTTATTGCCGACGGTCCGTCAACTGACATGGGTGAACTGGCCCTTGGTAAAAACGTGGTTGTCGCGTTTATGCCTTGGAACGGCTACAACTATGAGGACTCCATCCTGATCTCCGAGCGCATCACGCGTGATGACGTGTTTACTTCCGTTCACATCGAAGAGTTCGAAGTAGCGGCACGTGACACCAAGCTTGGGCCAGAGGAAATCACTCGCGATATTCCAAACGTCGGTGAGGAAGCTCTTCGCAACCTCGACGAAGCGGGTATCGTATACATCGGTGCGGAAGTTGGTCCGGCTGACATTCTAGTTGGTAAGATCACGCCAAAAGGCGAAAGCCCAATGACACCCGAAGAGAAGCTTTTGCGAGCGATCTTTGGTGAAAAAGCATCTGACGTACGCGATACATCACTTCGTCTGCCGCCAGGCGATTTCGGTACAATCGTAGAAGTCCGCGTTTTCAACCGCCACGGCGTTGAAAAAGACGAGCGTGCACTTCAGATCGAGCGTGAAGAAGTTGAGCGTTTGGCCCGTGACCGTGACGACGAGTTGGTCATCCTCGACCGCAACATCTACGCCCGTCTACGCGACATGATCGAAGGCAAAATTGCTGTCAAAGGACCAAAAGGCGTTAAGGCCGGTTCTAAAATTGATGCAGATTTGCTCGACAGCATTAGCCGTGGTCAGTGGTGGCAGCTTGCTCTTGAGGACGAAGACGATGCGAAAATCGTTGAGGCCCTGAACGAGCAGTACGAGATCCAGAAACGGACCCTCGATGCGCGCTTTGAGGACAAGGTAGAGAAAGTTCGCCGCGGCGACGATCTGCCCCCAGGTGTTATGAAGATGGTTAAAGTCTTTGTCGCCGTTAAGCGTAAGCTGCAGCCCGGTGATAAGATGGCGGGTCGTCACGGTAACAAAGGTGTTATTTCCAAGGTTGTCCCTATGGAAGACATGCCGTTCCTCGCCGATGGTACTCCGGTTGACTTCGTTCTGAACCCGCTTGGTGTTCCGTCACGTATGAACGTTGGTCAGATCCTTGAAACACACATGGGTTGGGCTGCGCGCGGCCTTGGTATTCAGATTGATGAAGCGCTTGGCGAGTACAAGCGTTCTGGCGATCTGACACCTGTCCGTGATGCGCTGAAAATTGCTTATGGTGATGACGTCTACGACGAAGGCATCAAGGGCATGGACGAGCAGTCTGTTGTTGAAGCAGCCGGCAACGTCACACGCGGTGTACCAATTGCGACGCCTGTATTCGACGGTGCCAAAGAAGCTGACGTCAATGACGCGTTGGTTCGTGCTGGCTTCAGCCAGAGCGGTCAGTCAATCTTGTTTGACGGTCGTACCGGTGAGCAGTTTGCCCGTCCTGTCACAGTCGGCATCAAGTATCTGCTGAAACTACACCACCTCGTGGACGACAAAATCCACGCGCGTTCAACTGGTCCATACTCGCTGGTCACACAGCAGCCATTGGGCGGTAAAGCGCAATTCGGTGGTCAGCGTTTCGGGGAGATGGAGGTCTGGGCTCTGGAAGCTTACGGCGCTGCATACACCCTGCAAGAGATGCTTACGGTCAAATCGGACGATGTTGCTGGGCGGACGAAAGTCTACGAAAGCATTGTCAAAGGCGAGGACAACTTCGAAGCGGGCGTACCCGAGTCGTTCAACGTTCTTGTCAAAGAAGTCCGTGGCCTCGGCCTGAATATGGAACTCCTGGATGCGGAGGATGGCGAATGAGGGCTTAGCCCCTCATTCACCCCTTCCTCCCCCCTGATTTAAGGATCTGAAAATGAACCAGGAACTCACAAATAACCCGTTTAACCCACTAACACCCACAAAGGTGTTCGACGAAATCAAAGTATCTTTGGCATCGCCAGAGCGCATTTTGTCTTGGTCATTCGGTGAAATCAAAAAGCCAGAAACCATCAACTACCGCACGTTCAAGCCTGAGCGTGACGGTCTGTTCTGCGCGCGTATCTTTGGCCCGATCAAAGACTACGAATGTCTGTGCGGCAAATATAAGCGCATGAAGTATCGTGGCGTTGTCTGCGAGAAATGTGGTGTTGAAGTTACGCTTCAAAAAGTCCGCCGTGAGCGTATGGGCCACATCGAGTTGGCGTCACCAGTTGCACACATCTGGTTCCTCAAGTCACTTCCATCCCGGATTGGCTTGATGCTGGACATGACACTGCGTGATCTTGAGCGCATTTTGTACTTTGAAAACTATGTCGTCATCGAGCCTGGCTTGACTGACCTCACTTACGGTCAGCTGATGACCGAAGAAGAGTACATGGACGCACAAGATAACTTCGGTATGGACGCGTTTACTGCAAACATCGGTGCGGAAGCGATCCGCGAGATGTTGCAAGCCATCGATCTTGAAGCAGAAGCCGAGCAGCTGCGTGCTGATCTTGCTGAAGCAACCGGTGAGTTGAAGCCGAAGAAAATCATCAAGCGCCTCAAAATCGTTGAAAGCTTCATCGAGTCCGGTAACCGTCCTGAGTGGATGATCCTGACTGTTGTGCCTGTGATCCCGCCAGAGCTGCGCCCACTCGTGCCGCTTGATGGTGGTCGTTTTGCGACGTCTGATTTGAATGACCTTTATCGTCGCGTAATCAACCGTAACAACCGTCTGAAGCGCCTTATTGAGCTTCGCGCGCCTGACATCATCGTACGTAACGAAAAGCGTATGTTGCAGGAATCTGTTGATGCGCTCTTTGATAACGGTCGCCGCGGTCGTGTGATTACCGGTGCAAACAAGCGCCCGCTCAAGTCACTTTCTGACATGCTTAAAGGTAAGCAAGGTCGCTTCCGCCAAAACCTTTTGGGTAAGCGCGTCGACTTCTCTGGCCGCTCCGTCATCGTGACAGGCCCTGAGTTGAAGTTGCATCAGTGTGGCTTGCCTAAGAAAATGGCACTCGAGCTGTTTAAGCCGTTCATCTACTCTCGCCTTGAAGCCAAGGGTCTGTCCTCGACAGTCAAGCAGGCTAAAAAGCTGGTGGAAAAAGAGCGTCCAGAAGTTTGGGATATCCTCGACGAAGTGATCCGCGAGCATCCCGTCATGTTGAACCGTGCGCCTACGCTTCACCGTTTGGGCATTCAGGCGTTTGAGCCGGTTCTCATCGAAGGTAAAGCAATTCAGCTGCATCCGCTGGTGTGTTCTGCGTTCAACGCTGACTTTGACGGTGACCAGATGGCGGTTCACGTTCCGCTGTCACTTGAAGCACAGCTTGAAGCACGTGTGCTCATGATGTCGACCAATAACGTTCTGTCGCCCTCGAACGGCGCGCCGATCATTGTTCCGTCACAGGATATGATCTTGGGCCTTTACTACACGTCGCTACAGCGTGCGGGTATGAAGGGCGAAGGTATGGTCTTTGGATCAATCGACGAGGTGCAGCACGCGCTTGATACGGGTGAAGTCCATCTTCACGCCAAGATCCAATCGCGCGTTCCTCAGATTGATGAAGAGGGTAATACTGTCATCCAACGCTTTGAGACAACACCAGGCCGTGTGCGTCTTGGTGCATTGCTGCCGATGAACAACAAAGCGCCGTTTGAATTGGTGAACCGTCTTTTGAAAAAAGGCGAAGTTCAGCAGGTCATCGACACTGTTTACCGTTACTGTGGCCAAAAAGAGTCTGTTATCTTTTGTGACCAGATCATGACCATGGGCTTCCGCGAAGCGTTCCGCGCCGGTATTTCGTTCGGTAAGGACGACATGGTTATCCCAGACAATAAATGGGAAATCGTTGATGGCGTTCGTGAGCAAGTGGCGGAATTCGAACAACAGTACATGGACGGCCTGATCACTCAGGGTGAAAAGTACAACAAAGTTGTCGATGCTTGGTCAAAGTGTAACGACAAAGTTACTGACGCCATGATGGGCACGATTGCTTCGATCAAAACCGATGAAAGCGGCGCAGAGATGGAGCCAAACAGCGTCTTCATGATGGCTGACTCCAAGGCGCGTGGCTCGGTCACTCAGATGAAACAGCTCGGCGGTATGCGCGGCCTGATGAACAAACCAAACGGTGAGATCATCGAGACGCCAATTATCTCGAACTTTAAAGAAGGTCTGACTGTTCTTGAGTACTTCAACTCTACCCACGGTGCTCGTAAGGGTCTGTCGGATACGGCGTTGAAAACTGCGAACTCAGGTTACCTGACGCGTCGTCTTGTGGACGTGGCTCAGGACTGCATCGTGCGCGAGCATGACTGTGGTACTGAAGTGGCGATCACGGCTGAAGCAGCGGTTAACGATGGTGAGGTTGTTGCAACCTTGGCAGAGCGTGTGCTGGGTCGTGTGTGTGCGGAAGATGTTCTGCACCCCGTGACTGGCGATGTTTTGGCAACCAAAGGTGAGTTGCTCGACGAGCGCGCATCTGACCGTCTTGAGGAAGCTGGCGTAGCGTCTATGCGCATCCGCAGCCCGCTCACTTGTGAAAGTGAAGAAGGCGTTTGTGCGGCATGTTACGGCCGTGACCTCGCACGCGGGACAATTGTGAACCAAGGTGAGGCCGTCGGCATCATCGCGGCGCAGTCTATTGGTGAGCCAGGTACACAGCTGACCATGCGCACATTCCACATTGGTGGTGTTGCGCAGGGCGGTGGCCAACAATCGTTCCAAGAAGCTAGCCAAGAGGGTAAAGTTGTCTTTGCAGATGGCCAGTTGATCGAGAACGCCGCAGGCGAGCAGATCGTTATGGGCCGCAACATGAAGCTTTCCATCACCGGTCCAGACGGCAAAGAGCGTGCGTCACACAAAGTGTCCTACGGTTCGAAGCTTTTGGTCAAAGAAGGTGCTGATGTTGCACGAGGCGATAAGTTGTTTGAATGGGACCCATTCACACTTCCAATGATTGCCGAAAAAGGCGGCGTTATTAAGTTCGTTGATCTGACTGCAGGTATCGCAGTTCGTGAAGACACAGATGACGCAACCGGCATGACACAGCGTATCGTTACTGATTGGCGTTCGGCGCCAAAAGGCAACGAGCTGGCACCAAAAATCTTGGTGGCAGATGCAAATGGCGAGCCTGTTCTGAAGGACGATGGCAACCCTGTTGCATACCCGATGTCAGTAGACGCGATTTTGTCTGTTGAAGATGGTGACACGGTAAACCCAGGTGATGTTGTTGCGCGTATTCCTCGTGAAGGCGCGAAAACCAAAGACATTACTGGTGGTCTGCCACGCGTTGCGGAACTCTTTGAAGCACGTCGTCCTAAAGACCACGCGATCATTGCTGAAATCGATGGCTACGTGCGCTTCGGTAAAGACTACAAAAACAAGCGCCGCATCGCGATTGTTCCTGCTGCCGACACGCCCGAAGCCGCTGATGAGGCGAAAGTCGAATACATGGTGCCTAAAGGTAAGCACATTCCTGTTCAGGAAGGTGATTACGTCCAGAAGGGTGATTACATCATGGATGGCAACCCTGCGCCGCACGATATTCTTGCGGTCATGGGCGTCGAAGCGCTTGCTGACTACATGATCAACCAAGTGCAGGAAGTTTACCGACTACAGGGCGTTAAGATCAACGACAAGCACATCGAAGTTATCGTGCGTCAGATGCTCCAGAAGTGGGAAATCCTCGATAGCGGTGAAACAACGCTGCTCAAGGGCGAACACGTGGACAAGCAAGAGTTTGACCTTGCGAACGAGAAAGCCGCTGCGCGCGGCGGTCGTTTGGCGAAGGGCGAGCCTATCTTGCTCGGCATCACGAAAGCATCGCTGCAAACACGCAGCTTTATCTCAGCCGCATCGTTCCAAGAAACGACACGCGTGCTGACTGAAGCTTCGGTTCAAGGTAAGCGCGATAAGCTGATCGGTCTGAAAGAGAACGTCATCGTGGGTCGTCTGATCCCAGCTGGTACTGGTGGCGCAACTCAGCAGATGCAGCGTGTTGCTCAGGATCGTGACAACGTTGTTTTGGAAGCACGTCGTGAAGAAGCCGAAGCGGCTGCTGCATTGGCTGCGCCGACAGCCGAAGACGTTGTGGGTGGTGATGATTTTGACACCATCATGACTGGTGACGCCGACAGCCGCGACTAAAGCGACCGTCATTAATTTTTGAGATAGGCCTCCGCAGTGCGGGGGCCTTTTTCGTTTGAGCTGTACAACAATGCTTCCCTTTTCTTGAGCGCCGTGTATTCGATTTGCCATGGCAACTTTGCAAGAAAACACGCGCGGCGCCGCGCTCATGATGTGCTCTATGGCGGCATTCACGCTAAATGATGCTTGCTTGAAAGCGATCTCAACTGAATGGCCTTTGTTTCAGACATTGACTGTCCGCGGGTTTGTCACAGTCATACTAATTGGGATCATGGCTGCTGTTATGGGCGCTTTCCGGAAAGGCATCGCTAAAGGCGATTGGCCATTGGTTGCAGCACGTGTTGGTGCTGAAATTGGTGCCGCGTACTTCTTTCTTACGGCCTTGATCAATCTACCGCTCGCCAACGCGACGGCCATTTTGCAAACCCTTCCCCTCACGGTCAGCCTAGCAGGCGCGCTGTTTCTGGGTGAGATGCTGGGCTGGCGGCGCATGTTTGCCATTGTTGTGGGGTTTGTTGGTGTGCTGCTTATCGTGCGGCCCGGTGCGGATGGGTTCAATGTATTTTCGATTTACGCGCTGATTGCGGTTGGTTTCGTGACGGTCCGTGATCTGGTGACGCGGCGCCTGTCGTCTGGCACGCACACAATAGCGGTGACGTTGTTATCAGCTATCGGCGTATTTTTATGGGCTGCCGCGTTTAGCACCACAACCGAGTGGGCGCCGTTCACATCGCGGTCAATTTGGTTGGTGTTGGGTGCATCGCTGTTTATCATCGGCGGCTATGTCTTTAGCGTGATGGTCATGCGGGTTGGGGACATCTCGTTTGTGGCACCGTTCCGATACACGGCTTTGGTTTGGGCGCTGGTTTTGGGCTTTGTCCTTTTCGGTGAATGGCCGAGTATTCTGACCATTTTGGGGGCGCTCATCATTACTGGATCGGGCCTATTTACCTTCTACCGCGAGCGGCAGATCGCCGAGCGCGAGATGGTTGCCACGGCTTAGGATGTCTCGCTGATCCGATGCGTTCGTGAGGTGCTGTTGACAGGGGGGGCGACTCTCAGTATAGCGCGGACATCTCAAGAGGGGGTACGCCCCTTTTGTCAAAGAAATTAGTGGCCACGATCCGAACTACTGCTGTTCCGATCCTCTGAAAATCCACCGCTCGGATCCCAGGTAGGGTTACCCGATGCGGGATTTTGTGTTTGCGGACGCGCTTGCACGACACGAATGAAACGGGGACCTAGGCCCCCAAAACGAAGAAGTTGCAACAAAGGGGAAAGTCCTCAATGCCGACTATCCAACAGCTGATCCGCAAACCGCGTCAGCCTAAACGTAAATACTCCAAGTCTCAGCACTTGGAGCAATGCCCCCAGAAACGTGGCGTATGCACACGCGTTTACACAACCACGCCTAAGAAGCCGAACTCGGCGATGCGTAAGGTTGCTAAAGTGCGTTTGACCAACGGTTTTGAGGTTATTTCCTATATCCCGGGTGAGAGCCACAACCTTCAGGAGCACTCTGTGGTTCTGATCCGTGGCGGTCGTGTGAAAGACCTTCCCGGTGTGCGTTACCACATCCTGCGCGGCGTTCTTGATACCCAAGGCGTCAAAGACCGTAAACAACGTCGTTCGAAATACGGCGCCAAGCGCCCTAAATAAGGAGAGCCGCAGATGTCACGTCGTCACGCCGCTGTTAAACGCGAAGTTCTGCCGGACGCCAAATATGGCGATAAGGTTCTGACAAAATTCATGAACAACATGATGCTCGATGGTAAGAAATCCACCGCTGAGCGCATCGTCTACAACGCACTCGACCGCGTTGAAGGCAAGATCAAACGCGCCCCCGTTGAAGTGTTCCACGAGGCACTCGACAACATCAAACCCGCCGTTGAGGTTCGCTCACGTCGTGTTGGTGGTGCTACATACCAAGTGCCAGTTGAAGTGCGCCCTGAGCGTCGCGAAGCATTGGCTATCCGTTGGTTGATCAACGCATCCCGTTCGCGCAACGAGAACACAATGGAAGAGCGCCTTGCTGGTGAACTTCTGGACGCTGTTCAGTCACGCGGCTCAGCTGTTAAGAAGCGCGAAGACACGCACAAGATGGCAGATGCCAACAAAGCGTTCTCGCACTACCGCTGGTAATTTTCACTTTTCGTCCAAGGACCCATTCCAATGGCACGCGAATATCCCCTAGAGTTGTACCGTAACTTCGGTATCATGGCGCACATCGATGCAGGTAAAACTACCTGCTCCGAGCGTATTCTCTTCTACACAGGCAAGTCCCACAACATCGGCGAAGTCCACGACGGCGCAGCAACGATGGACTGGATGGAGCAGGAGCAAGAGCGTGGTATCACCATCACGTCCGCTGCGACTACAACATTCTGGGAACGCACCGAAGACGGCTCAACACCAGACTCGCCTAAGCACCGTATGAACATCATCGACACACCAGGCCACGTTGACTTCACGATTGAAGTTGAGCGTTCGCTCGCGGTTCTCGATGGTGCTGTTTGTGTTCTTGACGCCAACGCCGGCGTTGAGCCACAAACTGAAACTGTTTGGCGTCAGGCTGACCGTTATAAAGTCCCACGCATTGTTTTTGTTAACAAAATGGACAAAATCGGCGCGGACTTCTTTAACTGCGTAAACATGATTGAAGACCGTACTGGTGCACGCGCTGTGCCAGTTGGTATTCCGATTGGTGCCGAGACTGAGCTGGAAGGCTTGATCGACCTCGTGACCATGGAAGAGTGGTTGTGGCAGGGTGAAGACCTTGGCGCTTCTTGGATCAAAGTACCAGTTCGCGACAGCCTGAAAGACATGGCTGACGAATGGCGCGGCAAAATGATCGAAGCTGCTGTCGAAATGGACGACGAAGCGATGATGGAATACCTGGAAGGCAATGAGCCTGACGTTCCAACACTGCGTGCGTTGATCCGCAAGGGCACATTGGCTTTGGCATTTGTTCCCGTTCTTGGTGGCTCTGCGTTCAAAAACAAAGGCGTTCAGCCTCTGTTGAATGCTGTTGTTGACTATCTTCCTTCGCCACTCGACGTTGTCGATTACATGGGCTTTAAGCCAGGCGACGAAGAAGAAGTTCGTGACATCCCACGTCGTGCCGATGACAGCATGGCCTTCTCTGGCCTGGCGTTCAAAATCATGAACGACCCGTTTGTTGGCTCCCTGACATTCGTTCGTATCTACTCAGGTACGCTCGGTAAGGGCGATTCAATGCTGAACTCAACTAAAGGTAACACCGAGCGTGTTGGCCGGATGATGATGATGCACTCCAACGAGCGTGACGAAATCACAGAAGCATTTGCTGGTGACATCATCGCGCTCGGTGGTCTGAAAAACACGACAACTGGTGACACACTTTGTGACAAGAACGACGCTGTCGTTCTCGAAACAATGACATTCCCAGATCCAGTTATCGAGATCGCGGTTGAGCCTAAGACCAAAGGCGACCAAGAGAAAATGTCGACAGGCCTCGCACGTCTTGCAGCGGAAGATCCATCTTTCCGCGTAGAGACTGACATGGAGTCAGGTCAGACAATCATGAAGGGTATGGGCGAGCTTCACCTCGACATTCTCGTTGATCGTCTGAAGCGTGAGTTCAAAGTTGAAGCGAACATTGGTGCGCCGCAAGTGGCCTACCGTGAGACTATCGACCGCGAAGTTGAGCATTCTTATACTCACAAAAAGCAATCTGGTGGTTCAGGTCAGTTTGGTGAGGTTAAACTCATCATTACACCGACAGAGCCAGGCGAAGGCTATTCCTTCGAGAGCCGCATCGTTGGTGGCTCGGTTCCAAAGGAATACATCCCAGGTGTTGAAAAAGGCATCAAATCGGTAATGGACAGCGGCCCGTTGGCTGGCTTCCCCGTCATCGACTTTAAAGTTGCTTTGATCGACGGTAAATTCCACGACGTTGACTCCTCAGTCCTCGCGTTTGAGATCGCTGCACGTATGTGTATGCGTGAAGGCATGAAAATGGCGGGCGCGAAACTGCTCGAGCCAATCATGAAAGTGGAAGTCATCACTCCTGAAGAATACACCGGTGGCATCATCGGCGACCTGACATCACGTCGTGGTCAAGTTCAGGGTCAAGATACTCGCGGTAATGCGATTGCCATCGATGCGATGGTGCCGCTAGCGAACATGTTCGGCTACATCAACACATTGCGCTCTATGTCTTCGGGCCGCGCGCAGTTCTCGATGCAGTTCGATCACTATGAAGCTGTACCAAGCAACATCTCTGAAGAAATCCAAGCTAAATACGCTTGATCTGACACCTTTTACGGTGGCCCATGAGGGCCACCGTCTTACTGGAAAATGAAGGAGGCCTCTCATGGCTAAGGAAAAGTTTGAACGCTCTAAACCGCACGTAAACATCGGCACGATTGGTCACGTTGACCACGGTAAGACGACGTTGACTGCGGCGATCACCAAGCAATTTGGTGACTTCAAAGCATACGACGAGATTGACGGCGCGCCGGAAGAAAAAGCACGTGGTATCACGATCTCTACTGCTCACGTTGAGTATGAAACAGAGACACGCCACTACGCACACGTGGACTGCCCAGGCCACGCTGACTATGTGAAAAACATGATCACTGGCGCTGCTCAGATGGACGGCGCGATCTTGGTTGTGAACGCAGCCGATGGTCCTATGCCACAAACACGTGAGCACATCCTTTTGGGTCGCCAAGTTGGTATCCCTTACATGGTTGTTTACATGAACAAAGTTGACCAAGTTGACGACGAAGAGTTGCTCGAGTTGGTTGAAATGGAAATCCGTGAGCTTCTGTCATCTTACGAGTACCCAGGCGACGACATCCCAGTTGTAGCCGGTTCTGCTCTGGCAGCTCTGGAAGACCGCGATGATAACATCGGTAAAGAGTCTATCAACAAGCTGATGGAAGCTGTTGACAGCTACATCCCGACACCAGCACGCGCTGTTGACCAGCCGTTCCTGATGCCGATCGAAGACGTGTTCTCAATCTCTGGCCGTGGTACAGTTGTAACCGGCCGTGTTGAGCGTGGCGTTATCAACGTTGGTGAAGAGATCGAGATCGTTGGTATCCGTGATACCACGAAGACAACCTGCACAGGTGTTGAAATGTTCCGCAAGCTGCTTGATCGCGGTGAAGCAGGCGACAACATCGGCGCGCTCCTTCGCGGTGTTGACCGTGAAGGTGTTGAGCGTGGCCAGGTTCTTTGTAAGCCAGGTTCCGTATCTCCTCACACGAAGTTCGAGGCAGAAGCTTATATTCTGACCAAAGAAGAAGGTGGCCGTCACACGCCATTCTTTGCGAACTACCGTCCACAGTTCTACTTCCGTACAACTGACGTGACAGGCACAGTTGAGCTTCCAGCGGGTACCGAGATGGTTATGCCGGGCGACAACTTGAAGTTCGAAGTTGAGCTGATCGCACCGATCGCGATGGAAGACGGTCTTCGCTTTGCGATCCGCGAAGGCGGCCGCACAGTAGGTGCTGGCGTCGTAGCTAAAATCATCGCGTAAGCTTGGTGATTATACGCAATGACGCTTGCGTCACTGCGTGACAAGATTTAAGGCGGGCCCTCTAGGCCCGTCTACGGGTTTGATGTGGGTACTGGACGAGCCAGCCATCCACCTCTCAACGCCTCACGCCAATTAAAGGCAATGAAAATGCAAAGCCAAAATATTCGCATTCGGCTGAAAGCGTTTGACTACCGTGTACTGGACGCCAGCACACAGGAAATCGTCAACACAGCCAAGCGTACTGGTGCCAACGTTCGTGGCCCCATTCCGCTTCCAAACAAAATTGAGAAGTTCACTGTTCTGCGTGGCCCACACGTAGATAAGAAGTCTCGCGACCAATTTGAAATCCGCACGCACAAGCGTTTGCTGGATATCGTTGATCCGACTCCCCAAACTGTTGACGCGCTTATGAAGCTCGATCTAGCAGCTGGTGTGGACGTCGAGATCAAACTGCAATCTTAATCGGAGGATTTGAAACAATGATCCGTTCCGGAGTTATTGCAAAGAAAATGGGCATGACCCGTTTGTTCATGGAAGATGGTAAGCAGATTCCTGTCACTGTTCTTCAGCTAGACAACCTTCAGGTTGTTGCTCAGCGTACCGAAGAAAAAGACGGCTATACTGCCGTTCAGCTTGGTGCCGGTTCTGCGAAAGCAAAGCGTACATCTGCAGCGATGCGTGGCCACTTTGCTGCGGCAAAAGTTGAGCCAAAGCGCAAAGTTGCTGAGTTCCGCGTTAACGCTGACGCGTTGATCGAAGTAGGCGCAGAAATTTCTGCTGATCACTACCTCGAAGGTCAGTATGTTGACGTTGCTGGAACATCGATCGGTAAAGGTTTCCAAGGTGCGATGAAGCGCTGGAACTTTGGCGGTCTTCGCGCGACACACGGTGTGTCTATCTCACACCGTTCACACGGCTCTACAGGCCAGTGTCAGGATCCTGGCCGCGTTTTCAAAGGTAAGAAAATGGCGGGTCACATGGGTGCTGCTCGTGTTACTACGCAAAACCTGCAGGTTGTTAAGACCGACGCCGCCCGTGGCTTGATCATGGTGAAAGGTGCCGTTCCCGGCTCCAAAGGTGGTTGGGTGACTGTTAAGGATGCGGTTAAGAAGCCATTCCCAGACAACGCACCGATGCCAGCAGGCCTGAAATCCGACGCAGCTGCAGCTGAAGCTCCGGCCGAAGCACCTGCGACTGGAGGTGAAGAATGAAACTTGATGTGATTAAACTTGACGGCAAGACTGCTGGCTCTGTTGAGCTTTCAGACGAGCTGTTCGCACTTGAGCCTCGCGCAGACATTCTGCACCGTGTGGTTCGTTGGCAGCGTAACAATGCGCAGGCCGGCACTCACAAGGTGAAGACACGGTCTGAAACCAGCTACTCAACAAAGAAGATCTATCGCCAAAAAGGCACTGGTGGCGCACGTCACGGTGACCGTAACGCGCCGATCTTCCGTAAGGGTGGTATCTACAAAGGCCCAACACCACGTTCACACGGTCATGAGCTGCCGAAGAAATTCCGCAAGCTTGGCCTTAAGCATGCGCTGTCTGCAAAAGCAGCAGCGGGTGAGTTGGTTGTGATCGAGAACGCTGAAGCAGAAGGCAAGACTGCAGCGTTGGCTAAGCAAGTAAAAAACCTCGGCTGGAAGCGTGCTTTGGTCATCGACGGTGCTTCTGTGAACGAAGGGTTTTTGAAAGCCGCGCGCAACATCGAAGGTTTGGATATCCTGCCGACAATGGGCGCAAACGTGTATGACATCCTCAAGCGTGACACTCTTGTGATCACCAAAGCAGGTGTCGAAGCTCTGGAGGCTCGTTTGAAATGAGTGCGAAAGCTGAACACTACGATGTGATCCGCAAGCCGATCATCACTGAGAAAGCAACTATGGCGTCTGAAAATGGCGCGGTGGTTTTCGAAGTAGCGATCGACGCAAACAAACCACAGATCAAAGAGGCAGTTGAGACGCTCTTTGGTGTGAAGGTTAAAGCGGTTAACACAACGATCACCAAAGGTAAGGCTAAGCGTTTCCGCGGCCAGCTTGGTAAACGTAAAGACGTCAAGAAGGCATATGTCATGCTCGAAGACGGCAACACGATCGACGTGAACACAGGTCTGTAATTGGACCAACATTATTGGAAAAGCCCCGGCGTCATTTGGCGAGCGGGGCTTTTTGTTAGTTTGCTTGTAGCGCTGATCGATTTGCGGCAATGTTTCGGGTATGAAACATGTATCCAAACAAACCACCGACGACGCGCTTATTCAGGAATTCCTCAACAAGGGTGGTACTGTCACCAAGGGCAAAACGAAGCCAGCACCCGCTGAATTGGGCCTGAGTAACAATCAGTGGAACAATAAGCTGACCAAAGAAGAAAAAGCTGCACGCGATAAGAAGTAGCTTCTGTGGTCTCGCTCGGTAGCGGCTGGCTTATTATACTTAGGTAAAATGTGCTTGACCCTTGACCCGAATGGGTCAGCCCCCTAGTAAGCACCATCGGCTCAGCCCCAGATTCGTCTGGGGCTTTGTTGTTGTTTTGTGCAGCTTGCTGCGCAACGCATTCTACGGGCACCTTCGGGGGCCTATAACTTCCGGTTCTGATGGCGAAAGCCGAATGAGCCGCAAAGCAAATGGAAGACAGAAAGCATGGCACTTAAGTCGTACAAACCGACGACGCCTGGCCAACGTGGGTTGGTTCTGATTGACCGTTCGGAGCTTTGGAAAGGACGCCCAGTTAAGGCACTCGTTGAGGGTCTGACAAAGAAGGGCGGCCGGAACAATACCGGACGAATCACAATGCGTCGTAAAGGTGGTGGTGCAAAACGCCTCTACCGTATCGTTGATTTCAAACGTAACAAACTGGACATCGCTGCCACCGTTGAGCGGATCGAATATGACCCCAACCGGACAGCGTTCATCGCACTCATCAAATATGATGATGGCGAGCAAGCATATGTACTTGCACCACAGCGTTTGGCCATCGGTGACAAAATCATCGCGTCCGCTAAAGCAGACATCAAGCCAGGCAACGCGATGCCGTTCTCTGGTATGCCAATCGGTACAATCATTCACAACATCGAGTTGAAGCCAGGCAAGGGCGGTCAAATCGCACGTGCTGCCGGTACGTATGCTCAATTCGTTGGTCGTGATGGTGGTTACGCACAAATCCGCCTCAGCTCTGGTGAACTTCGTTTGGTTCGTCAGGAGTGCATGGCGACTGTTGGTGCTGTGTCTAACCCAGACAACTCTAACCAAAACTTCGGTAAAGCGGGTCGCAACCGTCACAAGGGCATCCGCCCATCTGTGCGTGGTGTTGTTATGAACCCAGTCGATCACCCTCACGGTGGTGGTGAAGGCCGGACTTCTGGTGGTCGTCACCCAGTGACGCCATGGGGTAAGCCAACAAAAGGTGCCCGCACCCGGAACAAGAACAAAGCGTCCAGCAAGCTGATCATCCGCTCGCGGCACGCCAAGAAGAAAGGGCGTTAATCTATGACTCGCTCTGTTTGGAAAGGTCCTTTTGTCGACTCGTACGTCCTCAAAAAGGCAGAAGCATCCCGTGAAAGCGGTCGCAATGAAGTCATCAAAATTTGGTCGCGTCGTTCTACGATTCTTCCACAGTTTGTTGGCCTGACGTTCGGCGTCTACAACGGCAAAAAGCACATTCCAGTGAATGTGTCTGAAGAAATGATTGGCCAGAAGTTTGGTGAGTTCTCACCAACCCGTACATACTACGGACACGCGGCTGACAAAAAAGCGAAGCGGAAGTAAGTCATGGGCAAGGATAAAAACCCCCGCCGCGTGGCCGAAAACGAAGCAATGGCGAAATTGCGCATGCTTCGTACAAGCCCGCAGAAACTAAACCTGGTTGCGACAATGATCCGCGGCAAGAAAGTTGACAAAGCGTTGACCGACCTGTCGTTCTCAAAGCGCCGCATTGCTGAAGACGTGAAGAAATGCCTTCAGTCTGCGATTGCTAACGCAGAAAATAACCACAACCTCGATGTCGACGAGCTGGTAGTTGCAGAGGCTTACGTTGGTAAGAACCTGACACTCAAGCGCGGTCGTCCTCGTGCACGTGGCCGTTTCGGTAAGATCGTAAAGCCGTTCTCGGAACTGACCATCAAGGTTCGCCAAGTTGAGGAGCAATCGTAATGGGTAATAAAGTCAATCCAATCGGTATGCGCCTTCAGGTAAACCGCACATGGGACAGCCGCTGGTATGCAGACACCAAAGACTACGGTGACTTGCTGCTTGAGGATCTGAAACTGCGCGCATTTATCAAAGAAGAGTGCAAGCAAGCTGGCGTTAGCCGCGTGATCATTGAGCGTCCGCACAAAAAGTGCCGCGTTACGATCCACACAGCGCGCCCTGGTGTTATCATCGGTAAAAAGGGTGCCGACATTGAGACACTTCGTAAGAAGCTGGCTTCAATGACTGCGTCTGAGCTTCACCTGAATGTCGTTGAAGTGCGCAAGCCTGAGTTGGACGCAGCCCTTGTTGCTGAATCCATCGCTCAGCAACTTGAGCGTCGTGTTTCTTTCCGTCGTGCTATGAAGCGCTCGGTACAGAACGCAATGCGCATGGGCGCGTTGGGCATTCGTGTAAACGTTGCTGGTCGTTTGGGCGGCGCAGAGATTGCGCGTACTGAATGGTACCGTGAAGGCCGTGTGCCGCTGCACACACTTCGCGCTGACATCGATTACGCACACGCAGAGGGCATGACTGCCTATGGGATCATTGGCGTTAAAGTCTGGATCTTTAAAGGCGAGATCATGGAACATGATCCAGCTGCGCGTGACCGTAAAGCACAAGAACTCCAAGACGGCCCAGCACCTCGCGGTGCAGGCGGTCGTCGCTAAGGGGGAGATTGAAAGATGCTTCAACCAAAACGCACTAAGTTCCGTAAAATGCACAAAGGCCGGATCCGCGGCGACGCCAAAGGCGGTTCGGATCTTAACTTTGGTACATACGGCCTGAAAGCACTGCAGCCCGAGCGTATCACTGCACGTCAAATCGAAGCGGCTCGCCGTGCGATGACGCGTCAGATGAAACGTCAGGGTCGCGTATGGATCCGTATTTTCCCGGATCTGCCTGTTACCTCTAAGCCTGTCGAAGTTCGGATGGGTAAAGGTAAAGGTTCCGTAGATTTCTGGGCAGCTAAGGTAAAACCTGGCCGCATCATGTTTGAAATTGACGGCGTACCCGAGCCAATTGCCCGTGAGGCGCTTCGTCTCGCAGCGATGAAACTGCCGATCAAAACACGCGTAGTGGTCCGTGAGGACTGGTAAGCAGCGTGTTTACTTAGAATAGAAAAGCCCCCGCATGGAAACGTGCGGGGGCTTTTTCATTTTGAGGCGCTGAGCGTGACGTAATTAGTTTGTGGCGGTGACGCCGGTAGTGATTAGGCTGGGCGTGATCTGTTGGATAACGCGATGCCACTTTGTAATGGGTTGTTCAGCCGCAAAGATAACGTCGTTTGGGCGTAACTGAAATTCGGTCGCTAGCACCAGATTTGCGGCATTCGAAAAATCAAACTTGTATGCTGCAATTGCGCTACCGGTACTGTGTTTCCGTAGGATGTAGATCTGGCTAACGTTTGCCGTGGTTGTTGGAAGGCCGCCGCTATCAAAAAGGGCATCAGCAAGACTTGCATGGTGCTCAAACGGTAGTGGGAACCGAGTTTGCTTATTCGCTTCGCCAGTGAAGTAAACGTAGTCACGCTGCAAACTATCCGTTGCTATGCGAATTTGAATAGCAGTTTGTTCAGTGCGTTGTTGTAGATCAAGGACGCTTAGCTGCGCTGTGATTTGGTCGGCCCGTTGACTTTCTAGGGCTATGGATAACTCTGTTCGCGCAATCTGTTCCGAAAAATAGGCCTGCGCAGCAGCTAAATCATAACCAACGTGTACATAGACGGAGTCACCAGACATTAAGGGTAGGCGCTGCAAGTCGGACGTTTGTAAATAATCTGTAAGCGGTAGCTGATAGAGCTCCCCCAATCTGTATATCTTAATTGAAGTGGACCGCTCGTCTTCGGTAACAATCCCTCCTGCCGCAGCCATCGCATCGCTCAATGTGTTTGGTGCAAAAGTGACGGGGAGCCGAGTCGGTGTTTTGACCGCACAGCCGATGATAATCTGTTGTGAATTGAATTCACTTATATCAAGGGCAAAGGCATCTGTGATTTGGTTCGCGGCCATTATTTGGAATACCGCTGAATGGGCATCTTGAATTGTGAGGCCGGCTACCTTGATGGTTCCAACGTCAGGAAGCGCGATGGCGCCGTCGTCTTGGACTGTGTAGCTGTTTGATCGCCGCTGATCTTCCGCTCCCGAGATCGCTATGGGTTTGCTCCGCCCTGTAAGGGAGACAACATCACCTACTCCAATTCGGTACCGCTTTGTTTTGGTCTGTGGAGGTAGTCGCATTACTGGCGAGGCGCTGATGGTTTGTTGTCGCGAGGCAACGCTTGGCACTACTGGCTGAGTGGACTGCAGATCTATTACGGTTATATCTGCAGAGCTCGGCTTTGGTAGCGAGCGCGGTGAGTAGGCAGAGCCGTTCGCAACTTTTACAGCGGCCTGTGTCACTTCGATGATCTGTACGTTTGGATCGTTCAATGGGACAGTTGGGCTGATGTAGAGGGCGACACAGTTGTTAAGAATCGCGAGCGACGTAATTAACGCGATCCTGTGCGCTATGCGGTGAAACAAGTTTCTGGAGCGGCGATTCCCCTCAATTTGGGAAAAATTCGGATTAATTTCGACTCGTGCATGGTGCATTCGGGGGCGGTTCACTCTGATTCACTCGGTATTCAGCTCAGTGTTGGCTTAGATTCTGCACTTTTCATGAACAGCTGATCCTTTAGTTCGGTTTCAACTGCTGCTGGTACCTGCTCCAAAGGTGGAAAAAGTGCGTTTTATTGAGGTAATTACGTTTGTTGCAAAAATTTCACATGAAATTCAAAAAGGGGGTTGCGTGTTTTGTTTGTTAGACCTAAACCCCACTTCACCGGCGGCGCAGAGATGCAGCGCGGGTCGCCAGAGGGGCTAGGGAAACGCTGCGAAGCTGACTTAGTTCTG
>NZ_CBFHHE010000014.1:0-45146 GCF_965655635.1 Nereida sp. | reverse complement strand
GAGACTACCTTTCAATGGGGCCAGAGGGCCGCCGCAATGACCCACGCATTGGCCTTGATCGGCACGCGCTGATCATGTCAGGCTCGGCGATTTTGCAGGCCTTGTTGCGCTCGTGGCCAACGGACCGGTTGTCTGTTGCGGACCGTGGTTTGCGCGAAGGGCTGCTTTATGCACAGATGTCTCAAGATGGCGTTCTGGAGGACGTGACTTATGGTTAAAAAACCCGGTGAAAACACGTCAGGACGCGGACAGCGGGACCTGAAAGTAAAAGTCAAATCAGCACGCGGGCGGCGGATGTCGTCGACGCTTTGGCTGCAACGCCAACTCAACGATCCTTACGTGAAGCGCGCCCAGGCGGATGGATATCGTGGACGCGCGGCATATAAAATACTGGAACTTGATGATAAGTTCCGGTTTTTGGTACCGGGGGCGCGTGTCGTTGATCTGGGCTGTGCGCCCGGTGGGTGGTGTCAGGTCGCGACCAAACGGGTTAACGCCATGGGGGATCGCGCTGGCAAACGCAAAGGCACAATCCTTGGGATTGATTTGCAACAAGTCGAGCCGATCGCGGGCTGCGAATTGCACGTACTGGATTTTCTCGAAGACGGTGCCGATGACAAAGTCAAAGGCTGGCTTGGTGGGCAGGCAGACGTTGTGATGTCCGATATGGCGGCGTCCAGTTCTGGTCACAAACAGACGGACCACTTGCGTATCATGGCGCTGTGCGAAGCCGCAGCCTATTTTGCGTTCGATGTGCTTGATGAGGGGGGCACATTTGTCGCCAAAGTGCTTGCCGGTGGTGCGGAGGGTGATCTGCAGAAATTGTTGAAGCAGCAATTCACGAAGGTCCACAATGTGAAACCGCCTGCCTCCCGTTCTGATAGTTCAGAGAAATTTGTTGTGGCAACGGGCTTCAGGGGCAGTGCGCATTAGGCTCGGACTTGCGGGCGTCGGCACAGTTTGTTAGCGCTCTCATTTAATGGGTAGGAGTGGTAACTTGGCGGACGATACACTTTACGATTTGTTCATTATTGGCGGCGGCGTGAACGGGTGCGGTATTGCGCGTGATGCCCAAGGGCGCGGGCTTAACGTGGCGCTTGCGGAGATGAATGACCTTGGATGGGCCACGTCGTCCTCTTCGACTAAATTGTTCCATGGCGGGCTGCGGTATTTAGAGTTCTTCGAATTCCGCTTGGTAAAAGAAGCACTGATCGAGCGTGAAATCTTGCTAAGTGCGATGCCGCATATCTCGTGGCCCATGCGTTTTGTGCTGCCGTTTCATCGTGACATGCGGTTTGAAGGCAATACCCCCACGTCAAAGCTGCTCAGTTTTGTGATGCCATGGATGAAAGGGAGAAGACCCTCTTGGCTGATCCGCGTCGGTCTATTTCTTTATGATAACATGGGTGGACGAAAACTTTTGCCTGCTACAAAAACTGTTGATCTTAAGACCGATCCTGTGGGTGCGCCCCTTGATGACCGCTTTGCCAAAGCGTTTGAGTACAGTGATTGCTGGATTGAGGACAGTCGTCTCGTGATCCTGAATGCCCGTGATGCCCAAGCACGCGGCGCCAACATTATGCCGCGCACCAAAGTCGTTTCTGCGGATCGTTTTGACGATCATTGGAAAGTAACCGTTGAGGGTGGACAGGTGTATCACGCCAAATGCCTTGTGAACGCTGGCGGTCCTTGGGTTGAGGACATCATCCGCGGGACAATTCGGCAAAACACGACCGAGGGTGTGCGCCTTGTCCGTGGCTCGCATATTGTCACTAAGCGGCTGTTTGACCACGATAAGTGCTACTTTTTCCAAGGCGAAGACGGCCGCATTATCTTTGCCATCCCTTATGAAACTTACTTCACTTTGATCGGCACAACAGATGCAGATCACGATAGTGCGGACACTCGTCCGCAGATCAGCGATGAAGAACGCGAGTATCTGATCAATTTCGTGAACGGTTACATTAAGCAAGACATCACCAAAGAAGACGTCGTGTGGACATATGCCGGCGTTCGGCCGCTTTATGATGATGGCGCAACAAGTGCCACGGCCGCGACCCGTGATTATGTCCTCAGTCTTGACGAAACGGCTGCCCCTGTTTTGAATATTTTTGGTGGGAAAATTACGACCTACCGGAAACTGGCCAAACACGCTTTGGCCAAGCTGACAGATATTTTCCCTAAGATGAGTGGCGATTGGACCGCAGGTGTGCCGATGCCTGGGGGGGACTTCCCTGTACACGGCGTGCAAAATTTGGTGACGGATTTGCAGACTGCGTATCCGTTTTTGGATGATCGTTGGGCGCTGCGAATGATCCGCGCCTACGGAACCGAAGCGCGCGATGTTTTGGGTGATGCCAAAACGATTGATGATCTAGGCACTGATTTTGGGGCAACGTTGACAGAGGCTGAATTGCGCTGGATGCGAGACGCTGAGTTTGCAACATGTGCTGAGGATGCCGTGTGGCGGCGCACAAAGCTGGGTCTGCGATTAAGTGCTGAACAAGTGTCCGCAATTGATACGTGGTTCACTGATAACCAGCTGTAACTAATTTGTTTTTATGGGGCGGGCAGGTGTCTCATTAGCGTCGAAAAGACGGATAAACGGGAGAGCGTAGCATGCTACATATCATGGCAATTGATCAGGGTACCACATCAAGTCGTGCCATCTTGTTTGACGAAAATATGCAGCGCCAAGCCACAGCTCAAGAAGAATTCCCTCAGCATTTCCCTCACTCTGGCTGGGTTGAACATGACCCCATGGACCTGTGGTCCAGTACTGCTGCGGTTTGCCGTTCGGTCATGGAAAAGGCCGATATATTTGCGGATAATATCGTGGCGATTGGAATTACAAATCAGCGCGAAACAACAGTAGTGTGGGATAAAGAGACAGGCCAGCCGCTTGGAAACGCAATTGTTTGGCAGGACCGTCGGACATCTGCGCTTTGTCAGGCTCTGAAGGCCGATGGGCATGAAGCACTCATTACTGAGCGGACGGGATTGCTGCTTGATCCCTATTTTAGCGCTACGAAACTGAAATGGATATTGGACGAAAATGAGGGTGCGCGTGAGGCGGCCAAAAACGGTAAGTTGCTGTTTGGCACTGTTGACAGCTTTATCATCTGGAAGCTCACAGGCGGTGCGTCCCATGTAACAGACGCCACAAATGCTGCTCGCACCATGCTTTACGATATTCGTAACGGACAGTGGGATGCGGACATTTGTTCGCTGCTTGATATCCCCATGGAAATGCTGCCCATCGTTCAGGATAGTGCGGGGCATTTCGGAGACACGCGTGCCGATCTGTTTGGAAAACCCCTTCCAATTCTGGGGGTTGCCGGCGATCAACAAGCGGCCACAATCGGACAAGCCTGTTTTAAACCCGGTATGCTTAAGTCGACGTATGGCACTGGCTGTTTTGCTCTTTTGAACACAGGCGAGACACTTGTCCGCAGTGAAAACCGACTTCTGAGTACGATCGCATATCAGCTTAACGGAACGCCGACATACGCCCTGGAAGGGTCTATATTTATTGCTGGTGCCGTTGTTCAGTGGATGCGTGACGGTGCCAAAATGATACGTGAGGCAAGTGAAACCCAAGCTTTGGCGGAGGCTGCTGATGAAACGCAGCCGCTATATCTTGTGCCTGCGTTCACGGGACTTGGGGCGCCGTATTGGGATGCGGATTGTCGTGGCGCGATTTTCGGTTTGACCCGTGGTTCGGGACCGGCTGAATTTGCGCGTGCTGCCCTTGAAAGTGTGGGCTATCAGACGCGCGATCTGCTCGAGGCCATGACTGCAGATTGGACCGGTGGTGCAGATGCGGCAGTATTGCGGGTTGATGGCGGGATGAGTGCCTCGGACTGGACCATGCAGTTTTTGGCGGACATCATTGGGGCGCAAGTTGACCGGCCCGAGGTTTTGGAAACCACTGCACTTGGTGCGGCTTGGCTGGCGGGAATGCAGGCTGGTATTTACCCCAACCAAGCGGGATTTGCTGAAAATTGGGCGCTTGACCGTCGGTTTGAGCCAAAAATGACTAAAAATGATAGATCGCAAAAATATGCGGGATGGAAAGACGCCGTTCGCCGGACATTGAGCTAAGTCGTTTATACTTGGCCTGCTAGTTGTTGAACACTACTGTACGCCAATGATCAGAGCCTTTTGCATAGCAGTATGTGTTTTCATGAGCGTTGCGACATCGCTGCGAGCTGAACAGATTACAGTATTTGCCGCATCAAGCCTCAAGCCCGTTTTTGATAAACTCGTCCCGCTATATGAGGCCGAAACGGGCGGACGTGTCTCTGTCTCGTTTGCTGGGACGGCCACGAACGTTCGGCAAATTCAGCAGGGGGCACAGGCCGATGTTTTTGTGTCCGCCAATATTGCTTGGGCCGATGCGCTTCAAAGCGACGAAAGCCTCGTCGTGCAGGCAAGAGCAGTAATCGCAAAGAACCGTTTGGTTTTGGTAAGCGCGACGCAGCTTGGTTCATTAGCGTTGGACGACGGGCAGCAGTGGAACGCGGCGCTTGGGGGTGGTCGATTAGCGATAGGGTTAACCCAAGCAGTGCCCGCCGGAATCTATGCGCGGCAAGCGCTTGAACGGCTTAATGTGTGGGCTGCAACTCAAGATAAGCTCGTTGAAGCATCTAGTGTTCAGGGCGTGCTAAATTTCGTCAGACGGGGCGAAGTGCCTCTTGGGATCGTTTACTTAACGGATGCATTAAGTATCACCGAGGGTGTTTATCAAGTCGCTTTATTTGATAAAAATTTGCACGATTCTATTGAGTATCCAGCCTTGGCTTTGACACAAGCTGGTAGTGGGTTTGTGGAATTTCTTCAGCGGCCCGCCACGCAGAAAATTCTGTTAGAGATGGGATTTGAATCGCCATGATGGCCGAGGTCTCGCCGCAGGTTTGGCAAGCCGTTTGGCTGTCTTTAAAAGTAGCGACCGTTGCGACCGTTTGTGCGTTGCCGGTGGCCGTTCTTGTGGCATATCTACTGACGCGTGTCGTCTTTTGGGGCAGGGGCTTGTTGACTGTTGTTGTCTACCTTCCGCTTGTGTTGCCGCCGGTTGTGACAGGCTATGCGCTACTTTTGATGTTTGGCTCAAACGGTTACGTCGGTTCACTCCTCGCTGACTTGGGCGTTGTTTTCGCCTTTCGCTGGACCGGGGCAGTGCTGGCCGCGGCGATCATGGGGTTTCCCCTTATGGTCCGGGCAATCCAGCAAGCGCTTGACGCATCTGACAAAGGCCTAGAGCCGGCGGCAGCAAGCCTTGGGGCTTCAAAAATGATATGTTTTCTTACAATTACATTACCGCTGATCGCACCTGGCATATTGGCGGGGGCGATACTTGGGTTTGCCAAGGCACTTGGTGAATTTGGTGCCACAATAACATTTGTTGCAAGCATTCCAGGTCAAACTCAAACCATCCCATCGGCAATCTACAACTTCTTACAAGTCCCGAATGGTGAGCCTGTGGTCATGTGGTTGGTAGGGATTTCAGTTCTATTATCTGTCGTCGCACTCGCGGCCAGTGAGCTGCTAGGACGCTGGATGAGAAAGCGTGGCGTGTGATGTTTGATCTGCGGTTGAGACATCAATTCAACGCGGCCAGTCTTGATGTGCATGTCCGCTCGGATGCCCGCGTTCTGGCACTTTTTGGTCCGTCTGGCGCTGGTAAAACATCGCTGATTAAAGCGCTTGAGGGGAGCTTTGCACCACAGTCCGCTGTCTTGAAAGTGGCAGGTGAAACACTACTCGATACAACCCAGTCAATTTGTGTTCCAACGCACCGCAGACGGCTTGGGGTAATCTACCAAGACGCGCGTTTGTTTCCCCATATGACCGTCACTGGAAATCTTCGCTATGCTGAACAGTTTGGTCGCGCAAAAAAACTTAACAGCGCGTTTGAAGAGGTGATTGATCTATTGGGGCTTGAACGCGTCTTGCCACAACGCCCCGCAACTTTATCCGGTGGTGAGGCGCAGCGCGTTGCCATTGGCAGGGCAATCTTGTCCCAGCCTCGCGCACTACTTTTGGACGAACCACTTGCCGCAATTGATCAAGCAAGGAGGGAAGAAATTATTCCGTACCTGCTGCGCCTTAAACGCGAGCTTTCTTTGCCGATGATCCTGATAAGTCACGATTTAAATGATGTTGCCCGACTTGCTGATGATGTTGCCTTGATTGATGGAGGCCGCGTAGCGGAGCAGGGACCACTGGCTGATGTCTTAGCCAATCCTGAATTGTCACAGTTCTTTGGCCCGTCTCAAACCGGTGCTGTTATCAATGGTCACGTCGTTGCGCATCATCCGGATGGCATCACGGAGATTGCTACTTCCGCAGGGTCCGCGATGTTGACCCAAATTGAGACTGAAATCGGCGCAGATGTGCGTGTAAGAGTTCTTGCAAAAGACGTAATGATTTCGCGGGAGAAACCTATTGGGCTGAGCGCGCTTAACATTTGGCATGCATCAATCGTCAGTATTACGCCCGCAGGCGCGCGCGGCGTCGTGGTTGACCTAAAATGTGGCAGTGATCACGTTCTAGCTTTTGTGACAAACCGGTCGTTGCAAGCTCTCGCACTTGACGCGGGCGCGACGTGTTGGCTGGTCGTGAAGTCTCTGTCTTTGACTGACCCGCAAATTTCGTAGCAGCCGCGTTTGTAGACTTATAGTTCCTCAAATTTTATTTATTTAAGGCCTTGGGCGCCGCATTTGATGGCGCCCCTTTAAGCCTTTTTTCACGTCTGAAGTTCAACGCTTGCACAAAGGTCCCTGTATCTTGGGGCCATATATTTGAGCAAAAAAGGGTTTCCGCATGGGCTTGAAAAAGATCAATATCTCAAATTGGCTGCCAAATTCCATGGTGCTGCTGGCCGCCGTTTCACTTACGATTACTTCGTTTTTTTCATATAACGACACACGCGAGGTCTTGCAAAATATCGCCCGCTTGAAAAAAACGTGCGCATAATGTCGGTATCAGGCTCAAGAAGACCAGAGCGCTCATTATCAAGCACACTTTCATAACAATGTGCAAAATTGACCAAATCATTGAGCCCGAATGCACCCGCACCCCCTTTGATCGAGTGAACGGCGCGGAAAACCACGTTGATGGTCTCTGCGGAACGCTCGGGGCTGTCCATTGTTTCAAGGCCGTCTTGGAGCGCTTCGAGCAGCTCATCACATTCAATAAAGAATGAGGCCTTAATTTCAGCAAGCGGGTCAAGTTGGTCAGTCATCTGCTTTTACCCCGCAACCATTTTGAGTGCGCGCACGAGTTTGTCTGGATCGAACTGCTTCACAATCCAGCCCGATGCACCGGCACTTCGGGCGCGCGCCTTAAGGTCTGCACCGCTTTCGGTTGTCAGAACCAAAATTGGCGTGCCTTTGAAAGCTTCGCGGGCGCGGACCGCTTCGATGAAACCAAAACCATCGAGGCGTGGCATGTTGATATCTGAGATAATTGCGTCTGGCGGGTCCATTGCCTCAAGGGTTTCAACCCCGTGCACACCGTCTTCGGCCAGCGTTGTTGTCATACCTGCAGCATTCAAAGTGCGCGCGATCATGTCGCGCATGGTTTTGCTGTCATCGACGGCCAAAATAGAAAGACTCATAGTGCGCCTCCTTGCGGGCTAATCTGTGCAAAGGGTGCCCCTAGAAACGCTGTTTGGGCGGCGAATGCATCGCTGCTTGCTGTGATTGAAAAAGTATCAGGGTGAGACTGATGTGCGGCCATCAAGGCCTGGAGGCGCAGTGTTTCCACGCTTTCCACGGCGCTTGCATCAATTACGATATTCGGGGCGGCGGTCGTGAGGCCCTGCAAAACACCTTCATAAGCCGCTAAATCCAACTTGGCAGGTAACGTCAGAGTGGCGGACGGGGCCTGGGAGCCATCAAGGGCGCCCAAATCTGTTCCAGTATTCACGCAATCACTCCTGTTTTGTGCCGTGTTAAGGCTGAGGAGTAGCGGGTGCTCTGTTAAGAAAAGATTTCCGGCGTCGCTTTGATTTCTAAAATTTAGCGCGAATTTTTGAGGAATTGCGCGCAGCCGATCATGGCTGCGTTATCATCTTCTACGATCTGTACGGAGAAATCATCCATAAACGTAGCAAAGCGCCCTTTATCACGGAAGTTTTCGCTAAAACCCATACGCTCAAAATACGGCTTCATGGCGCGTGCCACGCCGCCTACGAAATAAACGCCACCATAGGGCAGGTGGATCAAAGTGAGATCGCCCGCCACCGCGCCCAATATCCGAATGAAACTTTCCACAGTCTTTAGTGCAATTGCATCACCGTTCTCTGCGTCATTCATTAGATCGGCCGCTGTTTTCTCAATGCTGCCTGAGCGCCACGTGTAAACACGTTCAAGGCCGCGACCGGAGAGAACATCTTCCACGGCCGCAAATCCATGTGCGCTTTTTACGTGGTTTGAAAGATCAAGATCCTGAGCGTCGCGTACAGGCAAACCGATATGACCACTTTCTGCGGCTGCCACATGCACACCGTTGCGCAGAGTAATAACGCTCGCGCAATTAAATCCCGTACCTACATTCAGTACCAGTTTCGTACTTCCGTTTGGCGCCGTTGGGGCATCAATGACAGGGGCTAACGCCTCAGGTTCCAATCCTGCCAACCCGTACCCTTGGGCCTGTAGATCGTTGATAATGTGCGCTTCTTTTGCGTTCGTCTGATCAATCAAATCTTGCGGGCGGATGATCCACGACAGATTTGTCAGCGTGCCGCTGCCGTTCTTAATGGGGCCTGCCAACGCTACGCAAATGCCGTCAATGTCGTGATCTTTATGGGCACACAAGTACTCGGTTAAAATGCCAGCAAGTCCATCGCGGCCCGCATTCAAAAAGCGCGCGTTCGTAGACACGTCCAAAACACCGTCACGGGCCAAGCCACAGCGGGTGTTTGTACCACCAATATCCACAACCAGATCGATGCCAGACTTCGATTTTGTCATCCCAAAAGGCCTCTTTAAACATGCTTGGCATTCCGTACCTTCGTCGGGCGTGTTGGGCAAGCAGTTGAAAGCCCTCCTGTAACGCAATTTTCTCTGGCCAAATCTGTGCATCTGTGGGAAAGGGCATTGTCAAACGAAGCATTCCAAGCTGCACCTTAGGGGGATCAATTATGGAAATTCGCGAGGCACTCACCTTTGATGATGTTCTGTTGGCCCCTGCGGCCTCTGATGTGTTGCCGTCCACGGCCGACACGTCGACTTTTGTAACGAAATCGATTTCGCTCAATATTCCGCTGCTCAGCTCTGCGATGGACACCGTCACGGAAGGCCGTATGGCCATTGCGATGGCGCAGGCGGGCGGCATGGGCGTAATTCACCGTAACTTAACCATCGAAGAGCAAGCCCGGGATGTGCGCCGAGTAAAGCGCTTTGAAAGTGGTATTGTGTATAACCCGATCACCCTGACTTCGGACCAAACCCTCGCGGATGCAAAGGCGTTGATGGAGCGTTACCGCGTCACTGGCTTTCCTGTAACGGACGGTGATGACCGTGTTGTTGGTATCGTCACAAACCGCGATATGCGTTTTGCAAAGGATGATAACACGCCAGTCTCTGTAATGATGACGTCAGATAATTTGGCGATGCTGCAAGAGCCAGCCGATTTGGAAGAAGCGCGCAGCCTGATGCGCTCGCGGCGGATTGAAAAGCTGTTGGTCGTTGATGGTGCTGGCAAGCTGACGGGTCTTTTGACCCTGAAAGATAGCGAGCAGGCTGTTATTAACCCCCAAGCTACCAAAGATGAGTTGGGCCGTTTGCGTGTTGCTGCCGCTTCAACGGTAGGTGACGCAGGTTTTGAGCGGACCGAGGCGTTGATTGACGCGGGCGTTGATATGGTCGTGATTGATACGGCCCACGGTCACTCAAGCGGCGTGGCCGAAGCTGTGCGCCGCGCCAAGGCAATCGCAGGGCATGTGCAGATTGTCGCGGGTAACGTGGCGACTGGTGCAGCAACGCGCGCATTGATCGATGCAGGCGCGGATGCTGTGAAAGTTGGTATTGGTCCTGGTTCTATCTGTACCACCCGCATGGTCGCCGGCGTTGGGGTCCCGCAACTGACAGCGATCATGGATTGTGTGGCTGCAGCAGGTGACATCCCGATCATCGCAGACGGTGGTATCAAGTTTTCAGGTGATTTTGCCAAAGCAATTGCCGCTGGCGCGTCCTGTGCGATGGTCGGCAGCATGATCGCGGGGACAGACGAAAGTCCTGGCGAGGTCATTTTGTATCAAGGCCGTTCGTTCAAGTCCTACCGCGGTATGGGCAGTCTTGGCGCCATGGCGCGCGGCTCAGCCGACAGGTATTTCCAAAAGGACGCGGCCAGTGACAAACTGGTCCCAGAAGGGATCGAGGGACAGGTTCCCTACAAAGGGTCTGCGGGCGCAGTTGTGCACCAATTGGTTGGTGGTCTGCGGGCTGCAATGGGTTACACGGGGTCCGCAACAGTCGCGCAGATGCGTTCTGGGTGTGAGTTTGTGAAGATCACCGGCGCAGGGCTTAAAGAGAGCCACGTGCATGATGTTCAGATCACACGTGAAAGCCCGAACTACAGAGTTTCTTGATATAACAATGCTGTATGGGGTGATGCTCATATAATACATGAGGATCAACCAATGACCCCTGCAGCACGCTACGCCGCCGCAATTGATGTCTTAGATCAAATTTTGGATGGACAGCCCGCGGAAGCGGCACTTTTGAAGTGGGCACGCGGCAACCGTTACGCAGGTTCTAAAGATCGTGCGGCAGTTCGCGACCATGTGTTCGATTGCTTGCGTTCCAAAGCATCTTTTGCAGCTAAGGGCGGTGATCAGACGGGGCGTGCGATCGTTGCGGGATATTTATTGGCGCAAAATGCTGATTTAGATGAAGTCTTTTCTGGTCAGGGTTATGCGGCTGCGCCCCTTGATGATACAGAACTGGCACGTCTTGCCCCCGATGCGGATGTAGTTGATCTGCCTGAATGGCTATTGCCCAAGTTGCGCGAGGTTGCAGGGCGTGATTTTCAAAAGCTCACTGAGCAGTTTCGACAGCGGGCAGATGTCTTTCTACGTGTGAACACCCAGAAAAACGACATTAAGAGTGCCGGGCAGTCCCTTGATAAAGAATCTATTTCCACTTCGCAGGTCACAGGGGCTGCAACCGCGCTGCGGGTCAAATCTGGGGCGCGACAGGTTGCCCGAAGTGCGCCGTTTTTGTCTGGGGAAGTTGAACTACAAGATGCGTCCAGCCAAAAAGCATGCCTGATGCTTGGGGCTGCGGATGATGAGACGCTGTTGGACTATTGTGCGGGGGGTGGCGGCAAATCACTCGCACTGGCTGCTATGGGCTACACAGTGACCGCCCATGATGCTGACCCGAAGCGCATGAAAGATATCGGCCCACGTGCAGAGCGGGCAGGTGTCACAATCCCTCAAGTTACCGAAATTACCCAGCAATTTGATACTGTTGTCGTTGATGCGCCGTGTTCAGGCAGCGGGACGTGGCGTCGTACACCTGATGCGAAATGGCGCTTTGCTGAGCAGGACCTGGCGGATCTGGTCGAACTTCAGCGCGACATTATCCGACAGGCCCAAGGCCACGCACTAAAGCAGTTTGTTTACATGACTTGTTCGTTGCTGCGTGATGAAAACGAAGATCAAGTTTCGTTTGTTGAGGCGTCGCTGCCAAAGTGGACATGTGTGCGCCAAGAACGTTTTGCGATGGATCAGGACGGCGACGGCTTCTTTTGTGCGATTTTTGAGCAACCCTAGAGTGGTTAGCATGTCGGGTGTTTAGGGCTTCGTTAATCAACTTTTCTGTAACGAATGCACTTTAAGGTCGTGCTAATCATAAAATAACCCGCATTAAGTGTTTATTGTCCAGTAACGTGCATATGTGCGTTGGTTAGATGGGGAGCACTTGGATGCGATTTGCACGAGCGACACACAGGCTTTTGCGCGATGCGGGGCTTCAACTTGGGCTTTTGGTGCTTGGGGTTGGGCTAATCGGTCTGTTTGCGCTTGCGGAGATTCGTCTAGACGAGACCGTAATGGGCGTTGGCGTCCTGCTGAGCTGTGCCGCGTTGATGTGATCGGTTCTTGGTTCACGGCGCGGTGCGCATTCTGAACGCTTAGAGTTATTACGTGAAGTCTGTGAAGCTGATCCGGTCAGAACGTTTATTGTCGATCCAGAAGGCGAAGTTCTGTTTCGTAACGCAATGGCGCGCACTGATCCAACGGCCACGGCTGATGCGATTGGTAAAGATCTGACGATGGCAGCTGTCATCCGTCCCTTGTTTGCTAACCCAGCGGGTGTGGTGAACCGCCTTCATACGCAAACAACCAAACAGGGCACCGGTCAAGAGGATCTGATTACCCGACAGGGGCAAATGCGACTTAGCGTTCTGCACGTTGAGGGCTGTGGTTTTGTGTGGCGGCTTGAGCAAATGCGTCCAACTGGCGGTGTCGGTCAGGATGACAGCATCGCACTTCCCATGATGACTGTGTCCAAAACCGATACGGTTTTGTTTATGAATGACGCCTGTCGCAAATTTCTAGGCGGACGCCCGAAACGGCTGGGCGATATCATTCGCGATATGCCGCTGGCCTCTGACCGAATTCACCGTGTCGCTACAGAACAGGGGCACGCCAGCGTTCGGGTGTGTGACGTGGCGGGACCTGATGGGCGTCGCGAAATTTTCTTTTTCCCAGTGACCACTGTCCAGCCAACTAATCTAAGCGGCCCCGAACCCCTCGCGGTTCTAAACAGTTTGCCGATGGCAGTTGTGACAATCGGGTCTGACGGCATTGTGCAAAGTGCGAACGCAGCCGCCTGTTTGGCGCTGAAGGAAGATGAGGTGACAGGCAAGCCAATCGCGGCCCTTGTGGGCGGGCTTGGCCGCGATGTGAGCCATTGGGTGGCCCAAGCTGCTGCTGGTCACAAATTGAGCAAACCTGAAGTATTGCGCGTGTTAAATACGGATCAGGATAGATACCTTGAGATTACGCTGTGCCAGCTGGACGGGATGAACAGCAATTCTGTTGTGGCTCATATCAATGACGCGACCGAGCTTAAGACCCTCCAGGCGCAATTCGTACAAAGCCAAAAATGCAGGCGATTGGCCAACTTGCAGGCGGCGTTGCGCATGATTTCAACAACTTGCTCACGGCCATTTCTGGGCATTGCGATCTTTTGCTGTTGCGCCACGATCAAGATGATGAGGAATATCCCGGCCTCCTTCAAATTCACCAAAACGCCAACCGCGCGGCCTCGCTCGTGCGTCAATTGCTGGCGTTCTCACGTAAACAGAACCTTAAAATGGAAGTGGTTGACCTGCGCACCACGCTTTCCGAGCTGACCCATCTGTTGGACCGGCTTGTAGGCGAAAAAGTGCATCTTGAACTGACCCACGATCCCTCGCTCGGACCTGTCCCTGCGGACAAGCGCCAACTTGAGCAGGTCTTAATGAACTTGGTCGTTAACGCCTGGGATGCCATGGCCGATGGTGGTAAAATCACCATTGATACCGAGGCTTACACGGTCACAGAAGTGCTGGAACGTGATAGTGCTGCTGTGCCAATCGGTGATTATGCCAAAGTCACCGTTTGTGACGAAGGCATCGGTATTCCGCCTGAGCAGTTAAGCAAAATCTTTGAGCCGTTCTTCACGACCAAGAAAACTGGCGAGGGGACAGGGCTTGGCTTGTCGACGGCCTACGGCATCGTCAAGCAAACGTGTGGCTTCATTTTTGCGGAAAGTGTTGTGGGGCACGGGGCGTCGTTCACGTTTTTGTTCCCGATGTTTGATGGCGCCACGGTTGCTACACCGCTGCCGCCGGCCGCAAAGCTTGTCGAACAAGTCGTTCAAGACACAGGCGTGATCATGCTTGTAGAGGACGAAGCCCCCGTTCGCGCCTTTGCGTCTCGGGCGCTAAAAATGAAAGGTTTCACCGTGATTGAGGCGGACTGCGCCGAGATGGCGCTCGAAAAGCTTGAGACCATGGATACCAAGATCGATATGTTCCTCACGGACGTTGTGATGCCTGGCCTTGATGGGCCAACGTGGGTCCGCCAAGCGCCTAAGGGCCGTCCGGATACGCGCGTTGTATTTGTGTTGGGCTACGCTGAAGACGCTTTCAAAGAGGGCGAGCAAGCGATTCCCAATGCGGTGTTCTTGCCTAAGCCGTTTTCGCTGTCTGAATTAACCATTACCGTCAAAGCACAACTACACGACGAGCCGGCGTAAATACGCTGATCTTCATGTTTTTATGGGTGCTCAAGCTGCGTTTACCCAACCGCGCTATGAGAAAACTACGATTTATGTTGAAATGTTCTCTTTTTGATCTCATAACGAGAACAGCAGAACAAGGCGTGAACATGTGAGTGATTGCTCAGGGTGTTGCGCTGTGAAATAAGGGAAGAAATTCATGGCACAGGCAGATCTACTCACGATGGACAAAAAAGCTTCTGATAAACAAAAAGCGCTCGATAGCGCGCTGTCGCAGATTGAACGCCAATTCGGCAAAGGCTCGATCATGAAATTGGGTGGTGAGAATGCCATCCAGCAGATTGAGGCGACTTCAACTGGTTCACTCGGCCTTGACATTGCTTTGGGTATTGGTGGTTTGCCAAAAGGCCGTATCGTTGAAATCTACGGTCCCGAAAGTTCTGGTAAGACCACGCTGACGCTTCACTGTGTTGCTGAGGAACAGAAAAAGGGCGGCGTTTGTGCGTTTGTTGACGCGGAACACGCACTTGACCCGCTGTATGCCAAAAAGCTGGGTGTTAACCTTGATGAGTTGCTGATTTCACAACCCGACACAGGCGAGCAAGCACTCGAAATTACTGATACACTTGTTCGTTCTGGCGCCGTTAACCTTGTTGTTGTCGACTCTGTTGCGGCACTGACCCCAAAGTCCGAGCTTGAGGGCGATATGGGTGACAGCAGCGTGGGTGTGCACGCCCGCTTGATGTCCCAAGCGATGCGTAAGTTGACTGGTTCGATTGCGCGCAGCAATTGTATGGTGATCTTTATTAACCAGATCCGTATGAAGATCGGCGTGATGTTTGGTAGCCCAGAAACCACTACCGGTGGTAACGCTCTCAAATTCTACAGTTCTGTTCGCCTCGATATCCGCCGCATTGGTGCTATCAAAGACCGCGATGAAATTGTGGGTAATCAGACCCGTGTTAAGGTTGTGAAAAACAAAGTCGCGCCGCCGTTCAAACAAGTTGAGTTTGACATCATGTATGGTGAAGGAATCTCAAAAATGGGCGAACTGCTCGATTTGGGTGTGAAAGCAGGTGTTGTCGAGAAATCTGGTGCGTGGTTCAGCTACGGCGATGAACGCATGGGGCAGGGTCGTGAGAATTCCAAAAACTTCTTGCGTGAAAACCCAAAAGTTGCTTGGGAAATCGAAGATAAAATCCGCGCAGCGCACGGGTTGGATTTCGAGATGCCAAAAGAAGAACAAATCAAAGATGACGGCGATGATGTCCTAGACGAATAATATGCAATGTACGTTAGTCTGTTGTATTGATCATTTAGAAGGGGCCGGTACGTAAGCACTGGCCCTTTTTCCTTTATGAGAGTGGTTTAGGTGCTGGTGCAATGGCCATGGACACCTTGGGCCTGCAGGGATAAATCAGAGTGAATTGACTTGCCACCGATAACCCCAAGGGCCTCCTGATGCGTACGCTGAATGACATTCGTTCGACCTTTCTGACCTACTTTGAAAAGCAAGGGCACGCGGTTGTGGACAGCAGCCCCCTTGTGCCGCGCAACGATCCGACGTTGTTGTTTGCTAACTCTGGGATGGTGCAGTTCAAGAATTTATTCACCGGTGTGGAAACCCGTGATTATCAACGTGCGACTACAGCGCAAAAATGTGTACGCGCAGGCGGTAAGCATAACGACCTTGATAACGTGGGCTACACCGCACGCCACCATACGTTTTTTGAGATGCTCGGCAATTTCAGTTTTGGCGATTACTTCAAAGCAGACGCGATCAAATTTGCTTGGGAGTTGATCACAAAAGAGCTCGGGATTGATAAGAACCGCCTCTATGTCACCGTCTACCACACTGATGATGAGGCCGCAGATATCTGGAAACGTGTGGCTGGCCTGCCTGATGAACGGATCATTCGCATCGCGACAGATGATAACTTTTGGATGATGGGGCCGACTGGTCCATGCGGTCCGTGTTCTGAGATTTTTTACGATCACGGCGATCACATCTGGGGCGGACCTCCCGGCTCTCCTGAGGAAGATGGTGATCGGTTCGTTGAAATCTGGAACCTTGTTTTCATGCAATATGAGCAGCGCGAAGACGGCACCCGCGTTGATCTGCCGAACCAGTCAATTGATACTGGCATGGGGATCGAACGCGTTGCGGCGTTGTTGCAAGGCACAAATGATAACTATGGCACCGACCTTATGCGCAACCTCATTGAGGCTAGCGCAAATGCGACGTCGTCGGATCCTGATGGTCCGGGAAAAACCCACCACCGCGTGATCGCTGATCACCTGCGTTCAACGGCCTTTTTGATTGCGGACGGTGTGACGCCGTCAAAAGATGGTCGCGGGTATGTTTTGCGACGGATCATGCGCCGCGCGATGCGTCACGCCCATCTTTTGGGTGCGGCTGACCCGCTGATGCACCGTTTGGTGCCGGCACTTGTTGGCCAAATGGGAGCGGCCTATCCTGAATTGGGCCAAGCACAGGCTTTGATAGAGGAAACTTTGCGTGCTGAAGAAACGCGTTTCCGCCAAACGCTTGATCGCGGGTTGAAGCTGCTTGATGAGGAGTTGATCTCGCTGCCAGATGGTGCCGATTTGCCTGGTGCCACGGCATTCAAGTTGTACGATACGTTCGGTTTCCCGCTTGATCTGACCCAAGATGCGCTTCGCGAAAAAGACCGTGGCGTAGATACAGATGGCTTTGATGCCGCTATGGCCGAGCAAAAAGCCAAAGCGCGCGCGGCGTGGTCTGGTACCGGCGAGGCCGCTGATGCGCAAGTTTGGTTCGATATCGCGGATGCCCATGGTGCTACTGACTTCTTGGGCTACGACACCGAAAATGCAGAAGGTCAGATCATTGCGATCATCAAAGATGGTGCTCAGGTCCAGACGGCAAAAGCCGGTGAGGAGGTTCAGATCCTACTGAACCAGACCCCGTTTTATGCGGAAAGCGGTGGTCAGGTTGGCGACACGGGCCAGATCAGTTTTGATGGCAACTCAGCCACGGTGACTGACACGCAAAAGCAGGCGGATGTATTCATTCATTTCTGTAGCATCCAATCAGGTGAGTTAAGTGTTGGTGCCGGTTTGGAACTTGTTGTTGATCCAACGCGGCGCGGACAGATCCGTGCGAACCACTCTGCGACACACTTGTTGCACGAAGCTCTGCGCGGCACTTTGGGTGAACATGTGGCGCAGCGCGGCTCATTGAACGCACCAGATAGGTTGCGTTTTGACTTCAGCCATAACGCAGCGATCAGTCTTGAAGATCTGCAGCGAGTTGAAGCGGAAGTGAACAGCTACATTCGACAGAATACAGCCGTTGAGACACGTGTGATGACCCCTGATGATGCGCGTGACATGGGTGCACAGGCACTTTTCGGTGAGAAGTACGGTGATGAAGTTCGCGTTGTGTCAATGGGCCGTGCGGACACCGGCAAAGGTGCTGACGGTAAGACCTATTCGCTTGAACTATGCGGTGGCACGCATGTGCGTAAGACGGGTGATATCGGGTTGTTTGTTGCGCTTGGTGATAGCGCGTCGAGTGCGGGTGTGCGCCGTATTGAGGCGCTGACCGGTGCTGCCGCCTTTGAATACCTAAGCGCGCAAGATCAGCGATTGGCGCAAGTAGCGACATCACTGAAGGCGCAGCCTGCGGATGTTGCTGAGCGGGTAAAGTCGCTGATGGACGAACGAAAAGCGCTTCAAAACGAAGTGGCACAACTGCGTCGCGAGCTGGCCATGAGCGGCGGTGCTGCAGCAGCACCAGCAGTCGAAGAGGTAAACGGCACCGCGTTTCAGGCGCAAGTTTTGCAAGGCGTAACGGGCAAAGACCTGCCTGGCATTATTGACGAAATGAAGTCGCAGATGGGCTCAGGCGCTGTGTTGTTAATTGCGGATGCGGGCGGAAAAGTTGCCGTCGCTGCCGGTGTGACGGACGATAAAACGGGCACTGTATCTGCGGTCGATTTGGTAAAGGCGGCTGTCGCCGAAATGGGTGGAAAAGGTGGCGGTGGCCGTCCGGACATGGCGCAAGGCGGGGCAAAAGACATTAGCGGTGCTGATGCCGCGATGACAGCAGCACGAAAGGTTCTTGAACGATGAGCGCACTTTGGATCAGTCACGTTACTGTCACCGATGACGTGGAATACGCGAAATATGCCAAGCTTGCGACCCAAGCGATCGCCGAGCACGGCGGAGTATTTTTGGCCCGCGGCGGCACGTATGTTCAAAAAGAAGGTGTAGAGCGGCCACGCAATGTCGTGGTCCGGTTTGACAGCCTGGAGATTGCCGAAAAATGCTATAATTCAGCCACTTATCAGCAGGCATTGGTCCATGCGCGGCTGGCGAGTGAGCGTGAACTGGTGATTGTTGAAGAAATCTAAACGCTTAGAAAGTTAAGACAACAACGTAAAACGGCGGCCCATTGGTTGGGCCGCCGTTTCTATTTCGGGCATAGTCTAAGGATAGATTACGCTGAACGTGACGCGCGTTTACGCTCATGCGGGTCAAGGTGGCGCTTGCGCAGGCGCACGACGTTTGGTGTCACCTCAACCAACTCATCATCGTCGATATAGGCAATTGCTTCTTCAAGGGACAAACGGATTGGAGTGGTCAAACGAACTGCTTCATCTGTGCCGGAGGCGCGGACGTTTGTCAGTTTTTTGCCCTTAAGCGGGTTCACCTCAAGATCATTTTCACGGCTATGCTCGCCAATGATCATGCCTTGGTATACGTCCTCTTGGCTTCCGATGAAGAAACGACCACGGTCTTCAAGGTTGAAGATCGCGTAAGCAACAGACACACCGTTTTCCATTGAAATCAGAACGCCAGCACGGCGGCCAGGGATGGACCCTTTGTGGGGGGCCCATCCGTGGAAAACGCGGTTCAAAACGCCTGTCCCGCGTGTGTCGGTCAGAAATTCACCGTGATAACCAATCAGGCCCCGTGACGGGATGGTCGCAATAATGCGGGTCTTGCCGCCTTGTTGCTTCATCTCGGTCATCTCGCCTTTACGCGCACCAGTGATTTTCTCAATAACTGCGCCGGAATATTCGTCATCCACGTCGATCGTGACTTCTTCAATTGGCTCAAGACGCTGGCCGTCTTCTTCGCGGAACAGAACCTGTGGGCGCGAGATTGAAAGCTCGAAACCTTCGCGGCGCATGTTCTCAATCAGAACACCCATCTGCAATTCACCGCGGCCCGCAACCTCAAAGGCGTCACCACCGGCGGTGTCAGTGACACGGATCGCTACGTTGGTTTCAGCTTCTTTCATCAGGCGTTCACGAATAACACGTGATTGGACTTTTTTGCCGTCACGACCTGCAAGAGGGCTGTCGTTGATGCCGAAAGTGACTGTGATAGTGGGCGGGTCAATCGGTTGCGCGGGGATCGCGTCCTCAACAGACAGATCACAGATGGTATCAGCCACGGTCGCTTTGGTCATACCCGCAAGGCTTACGATATCACCGGCCTCTGCTACATCGATCGGAGATTGGGCAAGACCACGGAACGCCAGAATTTTGGTGACGCGGAACTGCTCAACTTTAGTACCATCGCGAGACAACGCTTTTACGGTTTCACCAGTACGCAACGTGCCGGCCTCAACGCGGCCGGTCAAAATGCGGCCAATGAACGGATCGGCACCAAGAGTGGTCGCCAGCATGCGGAAAGGTTCTTCACGCTTTTGGATCTGCTTGGGGGCAGGGACGTGATCAACGACAAGCTTAAACAGCGCATTAAGGTTCTCACGGTCGCCCTCAAGGCTGTCGTCACACCACCCGTTACGGCCAGAGGCGTACAGCGATGGGAAATCAAGTTGCTCGTCCGTTGCGTCAAGCGAGGCGAAAAGATCAAAGACCTCGTCAAGTGCGCGGTCAGGTTCCGCATCAGGCTTATCAACTTTGTTCAGAACCACAATTGGCTTGAGCCCAAGCGCCAGTGCTTTCGAGGTTACAAATTTTGTCTGAGGCATCGGACCCTCTGCGGCGTCCACAAGCAGCACAACACCGTCAACCATCGACAAGATCCGCTCAACCTCGGCGCCGAAGTCGGCGTGACCGGGGGTGTCAACGATGTTGATGCGCAAACCGTTCCATTCAACAGATGTCGCTTTGGCGAGAATCGTAATGCCGCGCTCACGCTCCAGATCGTTGCTATCCATGGCGCGTTCGGCCACTGCTTGGTTCTCGCGAAAAGCACCGGACTGTTTGAGAAGTTCGTCAACAAGGGTCGTTTTGCCGTGGTCAACGTGGGCGATGATCGCAATATTGCGCATATCCATTGGGTTTTTGCCTATATAGAGGGACGTGTTGTGTGCGCCTTATAGTGGCTTTTGCAAAAAGGCCAGAGACAAGGTGCGAGAAGCCGTTGACGCCGCCGAAGACCGGCGCTAAACCGCGCCTACTGTGTTACGCCGGTGTGGCGGAATGGTAGACGCAGGGGATTCAAAATCCCCCGATGGTGACATCGTGTCGGTTCGAGTCCGACCACCGGTACCACAGTAAATTGAATGCCTACTCCGAGCGATTTCGGCGGGTATTCAGTAGTTTCTCAGAGAATGCGATTCTGCGTCGTGGCGCTTAAACGGTATTTGTTCTTTGATTTGATAACGCAATCACGCAGAAATATTCAAACTAGGTTAATGATAATCGCCATGTTTGATGCCCAGATGATTGTTTCTGCATTATGGTTAACATCTGAGCGCTGTTTATGGCAGCTGCGAACTGTAACGCACCGTATTTCAAAGTTCTTCATGATTAATGATGAACCGTGGTTCGGTTCGTGTATTGAAACAATCCATCAGTAACCTCGGTCTGATTTGTGCCCAACGCCGCTACTGATGGCACTTGGGTCGCGAGGGTTTTTCATCTAAAGTTATTTTTCTCTTTGGTGACTTTATGCTGTTGGCGTATGCAGACCGCGGACCAGTCTTAGTGACCCCATTCGTTAGTAAGTGAATGATCCGGTGCAAAGCACCTTCCCGACATTGCAAGAACGGTACCGCTACGGCGCAAAGCTGCGCGCGGTAATATTCGGCGTCTTTGCCAATGCGGACTTCGTATTCAACGGGCAGCCGCCCGAAATTGATGCCCCTGAAATCTATCAGGGTGCTGTCAATATTGGAGTAGACTAATGAGCGACTACACTCTTGATTGGGCCTCTGTTTCGGGCATCGACGGCGAAATAACTACGCTGAGCAACGGCAGTTCAGATGTGGCCGTCGTTATTGATACGCCTTCGAACGGGACTCGCGCCATAACCGAAGTTGCCGAGTTCAACGGTGTTCAGGCCCTCACATCAATGCAGGCAGATCAGCCAAATATTGCATCGCTAAGTTTTTCAGCGCCCATCACTGCTGTGATGTTCAACTTGCACGACATCGACCGCAGCGATGCGTACGGGTGGGGCGACACAGTTACAATTATCGCCCAGGATGTCGATGGAAACGAGCTTCCAGTAACGTTCAGCAATGTCACTGACGCGCAATCCGTTGACGGCAATTCGATCACGGGCGTGGCCGAGCAATTTTCAGCGCCGCCTGTTGGTGTGACCATATCTGGTGCAGTGAAAACGTTGCAGATCATCCACGTAAAGCCTGAAGCGGATCTACCAGACAGCGGTACCATTTGGTATCTCTGAAATTGGGTTCAACTTGGTGGTTAACGAAGATCCCGATGGCTATGTGGATGGAACTTCTGATGATGATCTGATTGATCACAGGTTTGAAGATATCGATGGCGATGAGATCGATCACTCGGACGCTTTGCTGCCGTGTGCGCAGCCAAATGATGATGTCGTCCTGGCGGGGGCGGGTAATGATACGGTTTATGCTGCTGACGGCTCTGATGATGTGTTTGGCGGTGAGGGTAGCGACTTTTTAAGGGGCGGTGCTGGTAAGGATTACGTCGCTGGCGGGGCAGGTGATGATGCCCTCTACGGGGATGACGGCGCTGACAGTCTGGTTGGTGGCACGGGCGACGATGCACTGGACGGGGGACTTGGCCATGACGTTCTTTCTGGTGGCCTTGGCAACGATAGCCTGATCGGCGATGGCGGTTTTGATATTCTTACAGGTGGCTTTGGCAACGATGATTTGCAGGGCAACGATGGCGATGACACACTTATTGGTGGCGCAGGTGCGGATAGGCTTCGCGGCGGTGACGGTAATGATACGCTGGTTGGTGGCAGAACGGACATAAGCCAAGTAATTGATTTCAATGGGCCTGAAACAGGCGAGATACTAACGACCCAATCTGCGCATCAAGGGTTTATGGTCAGCGGCGGCAATCCGAAAACCCCCGTAATGGTGTTTGATAGTGCGCAGCCAACAGGCGGTGATGCCGACCTTGCCAGTGATACATTAGGCAAAGTTCTGATCCTATCTGAGGACCGTAACAAGAACGATCCTAACGATAACGCGGGCGGCGGCAGTTTCATTTTCGATTTTGATGGCCCGAGCACGGTACATTCGCTGACACTTTTGGATGCCGAAAGCGGCGCGACTGTTTCGCTTTTTGACGATCAGGGCGTGTTACTCAGCGTCAAGACAACATCGACGGACGATGGCGAGGCGGTTATCCTCAACATTAATCAATCCGGTGCGGCGCAAATGGTTGTGAACCTTCATGGGTCTGGGGCAATTGATAACCTGTCCCTTACGATCGACAGTGTGAAGGTGATCTTGGCGATACGCTAATCGGCGGGGTTGGGGATGATGTTCTCATGGGCGGTGCCGGCGCCGACACGATTGATGGCGGCGATGACCGTGATGTCATCGTGGGAGGAACGGCAGGTGACATTGTAACCGGCGGTACGGGGTCTAGCACTGCCAACGATGTGGGCGACGTAGACATCTTGATCTTCGGGGGCTTGGCCCTTTTCGGGTTGTTCAACACAGTCTTGATGTGGATGAAAACTCAACTTCGGGGCGGGTTGAGTTTCTGGATATCAACGGTGCGGTTACCCATTCGCTTGCCTACGCCGAGATTGAGCAAATTTTGGGGGATCGCGTTAACAGCGCCCCGATTGCGCGCGATGACACGGCGGCCACAGTCGAAGGCATTCCGATCACCGTCGATGTGATTGCAAATGACGAGGACCCCGAAGGCGGTGCGCTAAAGATCACCTCAGCATTTGTGTCAGCGACCCAAGGTACCGTTGAGATTGTTGCCAACAAGATTGTGTTCACACCGGTTTCCGATTTCACGGGCGAAACCGCAATAAACTACACCGCAGAAGACCATGAAGGGAACGCGGCGGACGCAATTGCTGTTGTTACTGTCAATGAGGCACCTCGGGACGGGACCATTATGGGGACCTCTGGTGATGATCTGATTGATCTGGCCTACCGCGGTGATCCGGATGATGACCGTGTTGATGCCCTTGATGAGGTAGTCACAGGCGAAGGACCTAATGACGACATCATTATTGCGGGCGACGGCAATGATGCGGTGTTTGCGGGCCTTGGTGATGATGAGGTCAGCGGCGGCCTTGGGGACGATGTTTTGCACGGTGAAGCAGGGGCGGATCAACTGTCTGGCGGAGGCGGTGATGATACGTTCCGGGTCACCTCGGCCGCGGACGGTACGGGCGATAAAATCATCGGCGGTGAAGGCCCCGATGGGCAGGACACAGATACGCTTGATCTGCGCGGCAGCGGGCATTTGCGTGTTGAGATGGACCCCGATGACGAAGAAGCGGGCACTGTGCGGTTTCTTGATGGCGCGGGCGGTGCTGTCACGGGATCCCTCAGGTTTTCTGAAATTGAGAATGTTATTCCTTGTTTCACGCCGGGCACGCGCATCGCCACAGATAAGGGCGAGCGTTTGGTCCAAGACTTGCGTGAGGGGGAACGCGTGATTAGGCGTGACAACGGCATCCAAGAAATCAGATGGGTTGGCCGCAAAGACGTGAACCACAAAGGGCTGGCCGCCGCGCCGGAGTTGAAGCCCGTGATCATTAGGGCAGGTGCGTTGGGGAATGACCTGCCAGAACGCGATATGATCGTTAGTCCGAACCATAGAATGCTGATCGCCAACGACCGAGCAGAGCTTTACTTCGAAGAGCGTGAGGTGCTGGTCAGCGCTAAACATTTAGTGGGTAGCGATGGAATTGAGCGGCTGAACACGCAAAGCGCTAGCTATATCCATTTCATGTTCGACCAGCATGAGGTTGTTTTGTCTGACGGTACATAGTCCGAGAGTTTTCAGCCTGGTGACTATACCATGCGCGGAATTGATCGTGCTCAGCGCGATGAGATTTTCTCTCTGTTTCCAGAACTGAATAGCGATACTGGCATGCAGGATTACACCAGCGCACGTAAATCGCTTAAGGCTTATGAGGCGCGGCTATTGGTTCCTAAGTAAGGCGGACAGCCCGCTGAGCCCACGGCTGGCGCGCCAAGTTTCCCACGCTTCTGGCGTATCAAGATCAAGAGTGGCGCGGTCACCTTCAAGCGGGATCAAACCGTGATTTTTGGCGTTGTCGCTAATGATGGATGCAGTACCCCGATCCCCCGAAAGCCCGCCAAACTGTGCAAAGAGCGAGCGATCAAAGATCACCGGGTGCCCTGCTGTTCCGTCGGCAGCAGCGGCCTGAAGGATCTTGAGGCGCGAGGCCTGAAATACAGCCCACATCATCGATAGATCACTGGCGGTGACGGCTGGCATGTCAGCGGGCAGGATCATCACGGCGGTTACGTTTGATGGCAGCGCGGCCACCCCAGCTTTGAGGGAGGCGGACATGCCTTCATGGGCGTTTTCGCACACAACAGTGGTAGCCCCGTTTGTCAGACTTATGCGCGGATGATCTTCAGCCGGCACTGTCACGATAACATCATCAGTCACCTTTCGGGCGCGCTGAATCATTGCCGTTAGACAAGGCGTGCCGGTGACATCTTCAAAGCACTTGTCAGCGCCGCGTATCCGCGTTGAGTTACCTGCGGAAGGGATAAAAATGGCAAGGTGCATCAGGTGTTCCTGCTTTGCGCTGTGTGCCTGACCCGTTCACGGGCGGTTCACGTTTTGATGAGGCACGGGCTTTGTACTGCCCCTCTGCCACAGCTTCTGTTTATGATTTAGTAAGTAACGGTATAGGACTTATCATGTTAAAAAAAGCTCTGTTTGCGGCGGTAAGCGCGACAGCCGTCATCTCCTACGGCTCATCTGCATTGGCGGCCCCTGTAAGTTTGTCTGAAGGATGGAAAAACCAACGGCTATCACTGTTTTCAAAGAACGATTACGATTTTGGACAAAGCCTTGGCATCGCATCAGATGGGGCTGTGTCGATTGCGTGGCGCAAATTGCCGCGCAGTTTTTGGGAGGCCGAGCGCGCCTCATGGAACTGGTCTGTGAGCCAATCCGTTCCCGCAACAGATCTGAGCGTGAAAGGCGGTGATGATCGCAACATCTCGATCTATTTTCTGTTCGCACCAGACGATCAGGCCGAAAAGCTGGCTGGCGCTGGCATCAGATCGCTGTTGGGAAATGATGACCTGCGCGTGATCCAATATGCATGGGGCGGTAATCATAGCCGCGGCGCTTTGTTGCAATCACCTTACCAGCCAGGCCAAGGGATGACGGTTGCGTTGCGGCCCGCCGGCACCGGAACACATTCTGAAAGCGTCAATTTATCGAACGATTTTCGCAAAGCGTTCGGCGGGACATCGGGCAAACTTTTGGGGATTGCCGTCTCTGGTGATAGCGATGATACCGATAGCGTTATTCGTGCCCAAATCAGCAACTTTCAGATCGACTAAAGTTAATTGGCTAAGCAAATGAAAAGGGGCGGTCCAATCGGCCGCCCCTTGTTTAGTCTTCGATGGAATACGTTCCGTTTACTTCTCAGGGATCAACCCACGGGGGAAGAACCGCAAAACCAGCAGCAAGATCAATCCCATGGTCAGCAATCGCATATGTGCAACGCTGGCCAGAAGGCGCTCTTTGATCCACCACGCGTCAGGCATCGGGTCGGTGATAAAGCCCATTAGTGCTGCGCCGTATGGCTCTACCTGAACCCACAGGAACCAGATCAGAAAGCCGCCCAACACGGAGCCGTAGTTATTACCCGAGCCCCCAACGATCACCATCACCCAGATAAGAAATGTGAAACGAAGCGGTTGGTAGCTGCTTGGGGTCAGTTGACCGTCAAGCGTCACCATCATTGCCCCTGCAACGCCGCAAATAGCCGATCCCAGAACAAAGATTTGCAGGTGCCGCGCTGTGACATCTTTGCCCATCGCGCGTGCAGCGGTTTCATTGTCACGGATAGCGCGCATCATCCGGCCCCATGGGGATTTCAGCGCAAGCTCGGCGGCAAGGAAAATCACCAACAGGACGATCACAAACAACACCGAATAGCTGAGTTTAACATAAAGCGTCGAGGCGGTGACCGGATCAATGTTGAGTGCAGCCGCGCGCTCTATAAATTGCGCGCTTTCTTGCAGCTCGATCTCTGACGGCACAGGGCGCTCAATACCGATGACGTTTTTGACCCCACGGGCAAGCCAGTCTTCGTTTTTCATCACTGCGATGACAATCTCGGAAATGCCAAGGGTCGCAATCGCCAAATAGTCACTGCGCAGTCCAAGAGCCGTTTTGCCAATCACCCAAGCAGCCGCGGCAGCAAACACACCGCCAATAGGCCACGCGAACAGAATGGGCAGATTGAGCCCACCGATGTTGCCTGAAACCGCCGGATCAATTGCTTCGATACGTGCTACAGCGGGATCAAAAATGGCGCGGTAGATGAAGAACCCGACAACAAGAAGAAGCGGTGTGGCAATTGTGCGTACGCGCCCCGATGTTTTGCGCCGCACAAAAATCGTGAGGGCGATTGTGGCAAACCCCATCAAAAGGGCGGCGATGACCTGAAATCCACCGGCGGACCACGCACCGGGTGTAACGGGTTCAGAGACCAGCACCGCAGCAAGGCCGCCAAGTGCCAAGAAGCCCATGACGCCGATGTTAAACAAGCCTGCAAAACCCCACTGAAGGTTAACGCCGATTGCCATAATGGCTGAGATCAGCCCCATGTTCAGGATAAGCAGCGCCGAGTTCCAACCAGAGGTAAATCCGGTCAGCAAGATCAGGCCAAAGACGGCGGCAAAGAGGGCGGTGTTTTTGACAGAAACCATCAGACTGACTTCCCTTTAAACAGACCCGTCGGCTTGAAGAGCAAGACAATGACAAGCAATGCAAAGCTGACGGCAAATTTGTAATCGGTGGACAAAAGCTGCACGAGGCCGGACGGCTCAAGCGCGTCGGGCAGGGTGTAGACCAGCACCTTTTTCCACGCATATGTGATGAGAACTTCGGAGTAGGCGATGAGAAAGCCCCCAAAGATCGCGCCAAGCGGGTTGCCCAAACCACCTACAACTGCGCTGGCAAAAATTGGCAGAAGAAGTTGGAAATAGGTGAACGGTTTGAATGATTTATCCAATCCGTATAGTACACCTGCGATTGTCGCCAGCGTTGCGACGATTATCCACGTGACCATAACCACACGCTCGGGGTTGATGCCGGACAACAGCGCTAGGTCCTCATTATCAGAGTAGGCCCGCATGGATTTTCCGGTACGTGTGCGGTTCAGGAAATAAAAGAGCATCGCAACAACCAACACGGCGACCACGATTGTGATCCCTTGGGTGGTTTTGAGTGCTAGTCCTTCGCGCAGGCCGGTCATTTCCTTGAATTCGCGCGCAGAAATGATGAACCGCTCACCATCGGCAAAGCGGCGATCATCGGGACCAATCAGAATGCGAACTAGACCGTTCATGATGAACATAACGCCCATGGATACGATCACGAAAATCACAGGTGCGGCTTTCTGGGTGCGATAAAAACGGTAAACGCCTACATCCGTGAGCAGGACCAGCGCGATCGTTGCGGCAATCCCGAAGGGAAGCGCAAGAAGGGCCGTGGGGAGTGGTCCAAAGCTGACGCCCCAGCTTTGCAGTAGAACCGTTGCGCCAATTGTGGCCATGGTACCGAAAGCCATTGTGTCGCCATGAGCGAAGTTTGAAAATCGCAAAATGCCGTAAATCAGCGTGACGCCCAACGCCCCAAGGGCCAGCTGCGCGCCATATGCTGTTGCGGGAATAAGCACGAAATTTGTCAGTGCGACGATAGCGTTAAGATAGTCCATCGTTCAGCCTCCCAAGAATGATTTACGAACTTCAGGGTCCGCAAGAAGGTCTTTGCCGGTGCCCGTAAACGCATTTGCGCCTTGGACCAGCACATAGCCTTTGTCTGCGATTTCAAGCGCTTGGCGGGCGTTCTGTTCCACCATCAGGATGGAAATGCCCGTACGTGCCACTTCGATAATGCGGTAGAAAAGCTCGTCCATAACAATTGGACTTACGCCGGCGGTAGGCTCATCCAGCATCAAGACTGTTGGTTTTGTCATAAGCGCGCGGCCCACGGCCACTTGTTGACGCTGCCCACCTGATAGTTCACCTGCCGCTTGATTACGCTTGTCTCGCAAAATCGGGAATAATGTATAGACCTGCTCCATTGTGTCTTTGATGTCATCCGTGCGGATGAACGCGCCCATCTCAAGGTTTTCTTCGACTGTCATGGACGTAAAGATGTTTGAGGTCTGCGGTACAAAGCCCATGCCTTCGCGCACACGCGCCTGAGGGCTGAGTTTCGTGATGTCTTTACCGTTCAAAAATACACCGCCTTGGCGCACATCAAGCATACCAAACACGGCCTTCATTGCGGTTGATTTACCTGCCCCGTTAGGTCCAACGATGACAGCAATCTCGCCTTTGTCGACGCCGATGGTGCAATTGTGCAAAATGTCGGGGCCTTTGCCGTAGCCGCCGGTCATGTCGCGCCCGATCAAGAATGGCTCGCTCATGCCCTCACCTCGGCCTGTGCTTTGTCTTTGTTTTTGAGTCCAGTGCCCAGGTAGGCTTCGATGACCTGCTCGTTGGCTTTGATCTCGGGCAGGGTGCCTTCGGCAAGGACTTTGCCTTCTGCCATACAGATCACGGGGTCGCAAAGCCGGCCGATGAAATCCATGTCATGCTCGATCACGACGAACGTATAGCCGCGCTCTTTGTTGAGCCGGGTAATCGCGTCCCCAATCGTGTTGAGAAGGGTGCGGTTCACACCGGCGCCGACTTCGTCAAGAAACACAATCTTGGCGTCAACCATCATGGTGCGCCCCAGTTCCAACAGCTTTTTCTGGCCACCAGAGATCTGTCCCGCTTTGTGATCGGCAAGGTGCTCAACGGTCAGGAATTCTAAAACCTCGTCGGATTTGGCACGTAACGCACGTTCCTGATCAGCAATCCGCTTACGGCCAAACCACGTGTTCCAAAGGGTTTCACCCGCTTGCGCGCCCGGCACCATCATCAGGTTCTCGCGGCACGACATTGATGAAAACTCATGGGCAATCTGGAAAGTACGCAGCAAGCCCTTGTGAAACAGCTGGTGCGGTTCAAGTCCCGTAATGTCTTCGCCGTCCATTGTCACACGGCCAGCAGACGGTTTAAGAACGCCCGCTATTACATTGAAAAGCGTTGTTTTTCCTGCACCATTAGGTCCGATAAGGCCCGTTATTGACCCGCTCTGGATCTCGAGGCTAGCGCCATCGACTGCTCGAAAGCCGCCAAAGTGCTTGGACAGATTGTCCACTTTGATCATGATCTTGAGTTCCCCTTAACAAAACAGCCCGACACAAGATCGGGCTGTTCTTTAGTTTTGTGATAGGTGGACTTAGCGGTACTGGACCACTTTCAGCTCGCCACCTTCGAATGTGACCTGACGATAGTTACCAGCGCTTTCGCCGGGTCCGATCAGCTCAACCGCAGACGCACCAACGTAGTCGATTTCTTCGCCAGCTTTGATCAGTTCGAGCGCTTTGCCCAACTCACCAGGGAAGATTTCGATGCCCGGTGCGTTTGCAACGTTCATCACGTGGTTTTTGTAGTCAGACGGGTCTTTGCTGTCTGCTGCTTGCATTGCAAGCATGATAAGTGCCGCCGCGTCATAGCTTTCTGCAGAGAAGGGTGATGTCGGATTGAACTTGTCGCCGATCAGCTCTGCGTACTTCATCGCACCTGGGCTGTCTGTGCCTGGGTTTTGACCTGTTGAGCCGTCAATCTCTGAACCGAAGTTCTCAACCAGCGCGTCAGAAATCATGCCGTCAGGAAAGTGGAATGTGTCGAATGCGCCGCTGTCGAGAGCCGCACGAACGATACCCGAACCACCTTGATCGACGTAGCCAGCAACAACCAAACGGTCACCACCAGCAGATGCCAACGCGCCAACTTCAGCAGAGTAGTCCGCTTTGCCGTCTTCGTGTGCTGCAGAAATTGTTACTGTGCCGCCAGCTGCTTCGAATGCAGTTTGGAAGGCATCAGCAAGGCCTTTGCCGTAGTCATTGTTAGTATATGTCAACGCAACTTCGTTGATGCCTTCTTCAAGCAGAACATCTGTCATTACAACGCCTTGGCGCGCGTCAGATGGCGCTGTGCGGAAGAACAGACCGTTGTCTTCTGCTGTGGAAAGGCCAGGTGATGTCGCAGAAGGCGAAATCATGACAGTGCCGTTTGCCAGAGCAACGTTTGACAAAATCGCACCGGTTACGCCTGAACAGTCAGCGCCCATGATGCCGTCGACTTTGTCGGATGTGACCAGACGCTCAGCAGCAGCAGTTGCCGCAGCAGCATCAATACATGTGCTGTCTGCGCGCACTCCAGTTACTTTTGCCGCGTCCAACAGCATGCCTGAAGCAGTTACTTCTTCAATCGCTGCTTCTGCGCCGCCAGCCATTTGCTGCGCCAGAGATTCAAGTGGGCCCGTGAAGCCCAAAATGATCCCGAGTTTAACTTCTTTACCGTGGCCGCCTGCGAAGGCAGTTGTTGCCGTAACAGCTGTAAGTGCTGTCGCCATCAACAATTTTTTCATAACAATCTCCCATGTCGGATCTAAAATGTCCGCTCACGACATTACGCATAGATTCGCAAATAGGGAAGCAGTTTCCTAACGTAAACAGCCGATTAATGAGACGAAATACGTAATAAAATTAGCCTAGCTCTCACCCTCGGCCGGCGTGCGCACCCCGTTCGCGGTAGGGTGTAGTGTCATAGTGCGACCGGTAGCATTTCGAAAAATGCGATGGCGAAGCAAAACCACACGCAAGTGCTACGTTAATGACACTCATATCCGTCTGGATCAGCAGGTTTCGCGCCTTTTGCAAACGCAGTTCCATATAATAGCGCTTAGGGCTGCGCGAAAGATATCTGCGGAAAAGCCGCTCAAGCTGTCGGGTCGACATGCCAACGTCTTTTGCAAGAATACCGGGGCTGATCGGTTCTTCGATGTTGGCTTCCATCATTTGGATAACAAGGCTCAACTTCGGATGGCGCACGCCGATGCGCGTGGGTATCGACAAACGCTGGCTATCTTGGTCAGTGCGAATAGACGAGTAAATTAGCTGGTCCGCAACAGAGTTAGCCAAATCTTGTCCGTGCTCTGCGGCAATAATCTTGAGCATTAGGTCAATCGACGCGGTACCTCCGGCGGTGGTGAAGCGGTTGCCGTCCATTACGAAGACGGACTTCGTCAGCTCCACATCCTCGAATTCCTCGGCAAAGCTGTCTTGGTTTTCCCAGTGGATCGTCGCACGACGCCCGTCAAGCAGACCCGCCTTCGCCATTGTAAACGCAGCCGTACAAAGGCCACCCATTTGCACACCACGGCGGCTTTCTCGCCGCATCCAATTCATCAGTTTGGTGGTTGTGACTTGCTGAACCTCAAGACCACCACAAATCATCACAATGTCGTCGCGGCTCAACTCATCAAGACCGCCCTGCAGCTGAAACGGAATACCTGCAGAGCATGTGACAACACTTTTATCATTCGCGCCCATTTCGCCCACAAGATGCCATTCGTAAAGCGGCTTGCCAGACATCATATTCGCAAGACGCAGCGATTCAACTGCCGCTGAAAAGCACAACAGCGTAAAGTTCTCGAGCAGAACAAATACAATCCGCTTAGGTTTGCCGTCCGTTTTCACCTCAATGATCTGACGTTTCTCCGCCATGTTTTTCCCTCTCCCGAAAACGCAACGTCAAATAGCAACAACACCAAACTGCATCTTGTTCAAGGAAAAACGCGCCTCGGGTGACAAAGCCCATTGGAACTGTGCAAAAGTCGGGGTATCAGCTTTCGTGCTAACGCTAACGTTGTGACGAGGATACCCGATGACCAACTGGACCAAAGATGCATGGCGCGCAAAACCGCGCGTACAAATGCCAGATTACACCGATGCTGCGGCATTGGCTGGCGTCGAGGAACAGTTGCGTCGATATCCACCGCTGGTTTTTGCGGGCGAAGCGCGCCGTTTGAAAGCCGAGCTTGCCGCCGCATCGCGCGGTGAAGCGTTTTTGTTGCAAGGCGGCGATTGTGCTGAAAGCTTCTCTGAGTTTTCTGCCGACACGATCCGCGACACATTCAAAGTTATGCTACAGATGGCGATGGTTTTGACCTATGGCGCCAAAGTGCCCGTGGTCAAAGTGGGCCGGATGGCTGGCCAGTTTGCCAAACCACGCTCAGCACCCACTGAGACCAAGGGCGATCAGGAATTGCCGAGCTACCGTGGTGACATCATCAATGGGTTCGACTTTACGCCAGAGGCGCGTATCCCCGATCCACAGCGCATGCTGCAGGCCTACACCCAAGCGGCGGCATCTTTGAACCTTGTGCGCGCTTTCTCAACCGGTGGCTACGCTGACGTTCATCAGGTCCATGCTTGGACACTGGGCTTTACAGGCAGTGGCGAGGCGCGGAAATACCGCGAGGTTGCAGACCGTATTTCAGACACGCTCGACTTTATGAAAGCCGCTGGTGTGACCCAAGAGACGGCGCATACGTTGCAATCCGTTGATTTCTACACATCACACGAAGCGTTGCTGTTGGAATACGAAGAAGCCCTGTGCCGTGAAGACAGCACAACCGGCTTGCCTGTTGCAGGTTCTGGTCACATGATCTGGATCGGTGATCGGACACGCCAGCCGGACGGTGCCCACGTTGAATTCTGCCGCGGTGTACAAAACCCGATTGGCTTGAAGTGCGGACCAACGACAACAGCTGAAGACCTCAAAGTTTTGATGTCAAAACTGAACCCGACAAACGAAGAGGGGCGCTTGACCCTTATCGCGCGGTTCGGAGCGGGCAGTGTGGGCGATCACCTGCCGCGTCTCATTCAGGCAGTCAACGAAGAGGGCGCAAACGTGCTTTGGTCATGTGACGCGATGCATGGCAACACAATTAAGGCGGCGTCAGGGTATAAAACCCGTCCGTTTGAAAGCGTTCTGCGTGAGGTTCAGGAATTCTTTGCAATCCACCGTGCCGAAAACACGATCCCCGGTGGTGTGCATTTTGAGATGACGGGGCAAGATGTAACCGAATGTACGGGCGGTGTCCGTGCGGTAACCGATGAGAACTTGTCTGATCGCTACCACACAGCGTGCGATCCGCGTTTGAATGCATCGCAGTCTCTTGAACTGGCATTTCTGGTATCCGAAGAGCTATCGGCCCTTCGTAATGCGATCCAACAGGCCGCAGCGAGCTGAACTAACGCTATGATATCAAATCAACAAAGCCCCGAGTTACCGCTCGGGGCTTTTTGTGTATCTAACCAAATCGTTAATTCTAAGAAAGTGGATTATCTGTCGAATGTAAGTACTTGTAATTTTGGCTTTTTACTGTACTCGAGCTGTAGTTCATCCGCGTCGATTACAGGTGTATCTTCTGTTGGTTGTGGCGCTGGTCTACTGCTTAGAATTGCGTCAGCTGTACTAGCGGTCAGGTCTTTCAATAGCGGCCGGACATCTGTCTCAAGAATGTTGAACCTGCGCGGTGCGCGTCCGATCTTGCCGTTGGTGACAAAGGCCCCCAAAACGCGGCTTACGTCACCGAAGTCTGATTTGAGCGGCAACAGGATGATCTTTGCGTCCAAACTGTCACGTCCAAAACCTGTTTCAGCGCGCAGCGTAAGGGTCACACAAGCGGGGCTATCGAACATTTGGTCAATGGCCTCAGCCATCTGTTGACGTTCGTGCGGTACAGTAAAGCTCGATAGTGGCATGCCGCGCACTTCCATACCCATCAAGTCAGACATGTGCATGCCCGCAAGCCGCAAACGCACAAGGCCCGGGGCGATCCGTTCACCAATAAATGCGTATTCCAATAGATTTTCGATGCCGCGTGGGTTCACATCTGCCCGGTCTGGCATCAAGCGTGTGCCGCGAAGCGCTTCCCAATAGGCCTCTGTCTGCGCAATCGCTGGGAACCGAAGCTCTGCGCGATGATCAAAGATCGAGACAACATTGGAAGTGGCATCAAGACGTGGCGCATTTGGTTTGGAGGTCATGGCTCAGGGATCCGTGTGAAATCTGCAAGTCGACTAATGTTTACTATACCGTAAATTAGTGTGGCGCGGTGCAAAATGTAAACGAGTGGTTAACGCATCTGGCGCGCGGCACGTATCGGCCCTTGCCTTGCTTTCAGCAGGGCGTCACAAATGCGGTTAAGGATCCACTGTCGCGAGGCCAAAATGACACTTTCAATGACTGGTTTTGCCACATTTTCAGGGCAGTTAGACGGCTATAGTTGGACATGGGAAATACGTGCCGTAAACGGCCGTGGTCTTGATCTGCGCATCCGCGTTCCCGAGTGGATTGAGGGGCTTGAGATCGCCGCGCGCAAAGCCGCACAAGGCGCTGCCGAGCGGGGAAATATCGCGCTTAATTGCAAAGTAACGCGGCGAGATAGCGGAGCGGGGTTTACCGTAGATAAAGCACGGCTGCACAATGTTTTAAGTGCTCTCAAACAGATTGCGCAATCCGCTGTGGATCACGGTCTAGACATGAGGCCGCCAAGCACCGCCGAGATTTTGGCCTACCGCGGGGTTATTGATACAGAGGCAGCCAGCATTGATACAACGCCATTATCGACGGCAATTTTGGGCGATTTACCAACGCTGTTACATAGCTTTAATCAGATGCGGAGCGATGAAGGCGCGGCTTTGCACGGCATCCTGACAGACCAATTAAACCAGATTGAAGTACTCACACATCAGGCCGCAAACATCATTGAAACGCGTGCAGACGACATGAAGGAACGCTTTGCTGAAAGCTTGGCACGGGTTTCCGCCAATCTTTCAGATGACATTGATGCCGGCCGTGTTGCGCAGGAAATTGCCCTTTTGGCAGTGAAGGCGGATGTGGCCGAAGAGTTGGACAGATTGCGCGCGCATATCGCTGCGGGGCGGGAGTTATTGGCCCAAACAGGCGCCAAGGGTCGCAAGCTTGATTTTCTCAGCCAAGAATTCAACCGCGAAGCGAACACCCTGTGTGCCAAAGCCAACCACACGGACCTGACGACAATCGGACTTGCCCTTAAGGCCGTGATCGACCAAATGCGTGAACAAATCCAAAACGTGGAGTAAGTGATGTCTGCCCCCAAAAGTACCGCCGCCCGTCGTGGGCTGTTGATTATTTTGTCCTCGCCTTCCGGTGCGGGCAAATCAACGCTGGCCAAGCGGCTTATGAAATGGGACCCAAGCCTGTCGTTTAGTGTGTCGGGCACCACGCGTGCTGCGCGGGAAGGTGAGACCCACGGCGTTGAATACTATTTTGAGAGCCGGACGGGTTTCGAAGACATGGTCGCGCGGGGCGATATGCTGGAGCACGCCGAGGTCTTTGACAATTTATATGGTTCCCCGCGGGGTCCCGTTGAAGCGGCGATCAACGATGGGCGCGATGTGCTGTTTGATATCGATTGGCAAGGTGGGCAGCAAATTCGCAACTCTGTTTTGGGAATGCACACGTTGTCGATATTTATCTTGCCGCCCTCAATTGCTGAGTTGGAGCGACGGTTGCGCGGACGTGGACAAGACAGTGACGAGGTTATTTCAGGACGGATGAAAAAGTCCCGCGATGAGATTAGTCACTGGCCCGAATATGACTATGTTTTGATCAACGATGATCTTGATCAAACCGAAGAACGTCTAAAATCAATCGTAAGCGCAGAACGTCTGCGCCTCAGCCAACAACCGCAAATGTCCGATATTGTACGTGATTTGAACGCAGAATTTGAGGCCCGCCAATGATTTATAAGCTTGATGGAATCACCCCAGAAATTGATCCGACGGCGTGGGTAGCAGCGGATGCCAATATTATAGGCGCGATTACTCTTTGTGCAAAAAGCAGCATTTGGTTTGGCGCGACGCTGCGCGGTGACAACGAACGGATCACCGTGGGCGAGGGGGCGAACGTGCAAGAGGGCAGTGTTTTGCACACGGACATGGGTTTCCCGCTTACTATCGGGGCCAACTGTACGATCGGGCACAAAGCTATTTTGCACGGCTGCACGATTGGTGATTGCACGCTAATCGGGATGGGCGCCACGGTGCTTAACGGGGCTATTATCGGCAAAAACTGCCTGATTGGCGCGAACGCTTTGGTCACGGAAGGCGCAGTTATCCCAGATGGCTCACTTTTGGTTGGCGCGCCCGCAAAAGTACGCCGCGCCCTCGACAAAGAGTCGATTGACGGTTTGTTACAATCAGCGCTTAGCTACCAGAAAAACGCAGATCGCTTTAGAAAAGGACTAAGCGCACTATGAGTGACGAACGGCGGAATACCCCCTCAATGGTCCGCCGCATGGCGTTTCCAGACAGCTCAAGCCGTGCGGTCGTCACGCCGCTTCAGCCCTCTGTTGTCTATGCAAGCGACACGCCGGATGCATTGGATGCGCAATATCTGGGTGGAGCCCAGGGCTATACTTACGCCCGTGAAGGACACCCCAACGCAGACGTTTTGGCGCGCAAGATTGACCAACTTGAAGGTGTGACACCTCAGATGGGTGCAGGTTTTATCACCAGCAGCGGCATGGCTGCGATTTCTGCTGCAATCCTTGGGGTGTGCAAAGCGGGCGATCACGTGCTGGGAGGTGATCAGCTTTATGGCCGGTCGCTTAGGATGCTAAGCGAAGATTTGCCTGACCTTGGCATTGAAACATCGCTCGCGGATCCCACAGATGCGGCTGCGTTTGCCGCCGCGATCCAGCCCAATACACGGCTTGTTCTGCTCGAAGTCATGAGCAATCCCACGCTTCGCCTTGCTGATATTAGCGCGATTACAAAAGCCTGCCGCGCGCGCGGTGTTCTTGTGATGATCGACAATACGTTCACCACTCCGCGCGGTTACCGTGCATTTGATCACGGCGCTGATATCGTGATCCACTCGGTCACCAAACTTTTGGCGGGGCATTCGGATGTGACACTGGGTTACACGGCGACACGTGATCCGGCGCTGCGCGATGCAATGGTCATCAAGGCGGTCACATGGGGATTTACGCCATCACCGTTTGATTGCTGGCTGGCGGAACGCGGGCTTTATTCATTTGAGTTGCGCTATGACCGCGCCCGACAAAATGCCGTAAAGCTAGCCAATGCATTGGCCACGCATAGCGCAGTTGAAAGAGTGCTCTATCCTGCGCGGACAGATCATCCGGACCATAACCGTGTAAGCGATATGTTGGGGGACCAGACAGGCAATATGGTCAGTTTCGTGCTGCGCGGCGGGCGTGAGCAAACAAATACGTTTGTCGGCGCGCTTGAGCATATCGCGTTTGCGCCGACTCTGGGCGATATCGGGACAACCTTGTCGCATCCCGCAACGTCATCGCACCGGGCGCTAAGTGCTGAGGCGCGTTTGGCGTTAGGCATGCCCGAAGGTTTCTTCCGTGTGTCGGTTGGGGTGGAGGATGTTGATATGCTGATCTCTGAATTTACCGCGGCACTTAACGGGCTTTGATTGAAGACGAAGGGGACAAGGCCATGACAGCACTGAGCACGATGCGCGCGCTAACCGATGCGTTTCCGACGCCTTTTGCTGTAATTGATGCGCGCCGCACGATTGTGGCTGCCAACCAAGCCATGCGTGACGTGTTGGGCGAGGACATAGTTGATTACCATTATACCCGTGCCTGCCGCCGGCCCAGTATTCTGGATGCGGTTGAGCGTGCGTTCGGTGTTGGTGCGATGGAAGAAGCGGAGTTTTCCGAAACAGTCCAAGGCCGGACATCACACTTCAACGTGATCTGCAGCCCGCTTGAGGTGGAAGGAAGCGCCCATGTCTCGCTGAGCTTTGAGGATGTTACGTCTTCGCGCGAAATCACAGCCATGCGGAGTGATTTCGTTGCAAACGTCAGTCACGAGTTGAAAACGCCCATCACATCGATCCTTGGCTTTGTGGAAACCATTCAAGGGCCCGCGGCCAATGATGAAGCTGCCCGTAACCGCTTTTTGTCCTTGATGGCCCGAGAGGCCGAGCGGATGAACCGCCTTGTCCATGATCTGTTGTCGCTGAACCGTGTTGAGGTTAATGAAAAAGTTCGCCCGATGGACCGCGTTGCGCTGAATGCGCTGGTCTCGCACACCGCAGAGGTACTACAGCCGCTGGCTGAAGCCCGTGATATTTCCCTTAAGATCGAGCTTCCCGACGCCTTATGTCACGTGACGGGGCATGAGCAGCAGCTGGTTCAGGTGTTACGTAATCTGGCCGAAAACGCTATTGCCTATTCCCCAAGCGGCAACGAAGTGCGCGTGCGTCTGACCGCGCCTGCCTATGAAGTGGCGCTGCATGGCAACGGGATGCGCCTGATTATTGAGGATGACGGGCAGGGGATTGATCCGGTGCATATCCCGCGCCTGACGGAGCGATTTTACCGCGTGGATAGCCACCGATCGCGTGAGGTAGGGGGGACCGGTCTTGGCCTTGCCATTGTTAAACACATCATCACGCGGCATCGCGGGCGCCTAGAGATCAAAAGCAAACTGGGAAGCGGTAGTCGTTTCACGGTGATCTTGCCCGCTGACATGTCCGCGCGTTAATTTCTCGTGAATCCCGGCGATTTGGCTGTGAAAATCCCGCATTTTCTTGCTTTGTCACATATCTGTTACGTTTCTGTCACAAAAGCTTAGCGATACCAGCTTAGGCAGACGCCATAAGTTGCTGACAGGAAGGATACGCCGACCTGTTAGGCTGACATAATTAAAAGGAGCTGCCTTATGTCATTTCTTAAACTCACCGCATCAGCTGTTGCGATCGCTGCTGTTTCTGCACCAGCATTCGCGCGTGACAACGTCCAAGTTGCCGGTTCTTCTACTGTTCTGCCTTACGCATCAATCGTTGCGGAAGCTTTCGGTGAGAACTTCGATTTCCCGACACCTGTTGTTGAATCCGGTGGCTCATCTGCGGGCCTGAAGCGCTTTTGTGAAGGTGTTGGCGCAAACACCGTTGACGTTGCAAACGCATCTCGCGCGATCCGCGAAAAAGAGATCAAAGCATGTGCTGACAATGGCGTGACCGACATCATGCAAGTTCGTATCGGTTATGACGGTATCGTATTTGCATCCGACATTAACGGTGCAACATTCGAATTCACACCAGCTGACTGGTTCAATGCATTGTCACCCAAAGTGCTTGTTGACGGCGCGATCGTCGACAACCCACACCAGACTTGGGCAGACGTGAACCCTGCGTTCCCGGCACAGCAGATTGCTGCGTTCATTCCAGGCACAAAGCACGGCACACGTGAAGTGTTTGAAGAAAAAGTTTTGGCTGTTGGCTGTGAAACAACTGGCGCGCTGAAGGCAATGGAAGCCGCTGGCATGTCCGAAGATGACGCAGAAGACGCGTGTATGGCAGTTCGCACAGACGGTCTGTCTACAGATATTGATGGCGACTACACAGAAACTCTTGCTCGTATTGATGCCAACAAAGACGGTATCGGCGTATTCGGTCTGGCGTTCTATGAGAACAACACAGACAAGCTGCAAGTGGCGACAATGTCTGGTGTAACGCCAACAACAGAAAGCATTTCAACAGGCGAATATCCTGTGTCACGCCCACTGTTCTTCTATGTCAAAAAAGCGCACATCGGCGTGATCCCTGGCTTGAAAGAATATGCTGAGTTCTTCGTGAGTGACGAAGTTGCTGGCCCAGATGGTCCGTTGGCTGAGTACGGTCTGGTTTCAGACCCAGAATTGGTCCTTACTCAAGAAGCGATTGCAAACGAGAAGACCATGGCATCTGGCTCATAAGAGCACGTTTGGTTAAAGACATAGCATACCGCCGAGGGTGACTCGGCGGTGTGTTACATTGAGGCGGCGCCATTAAATTGGCGATATACATTAACTGAGGTCTGTAAATGTCTGGAATTGTTCTTTTATTGATCGTTTTGGGCCTTGGTGCTTTGGCTTTTATCGTTGCGCGCGGCAAAGCGTTATCTTCTGTTGGCGGTGACCAGCGCGCATTGCATTCACGTCCACATTATTATGGTGTTTCGGCCTCTATTTTGACGATCGCACCAGCTTTAGCGCTTATGGTCGTTTGGGGCTTGGGCCAATCCATTCTAGTGCAATCTTCTGTTGCTGTGTTGGTACCTGCGTCTTCAATCGCAGAAGGCCAGACCGTTGGCCTTTTGATGGGGGATGTGCAACGTATTGCGAACGGTCTTGATACAGCCGTTGCCGAAGGCGCGCTTAGCAGCGACGCTGCAGCAGTTTTGAGCACGGGCGCAGATGACATTCGGGGCATTCTTGGTTCGGTCGGCGTGGCGCTTGGTGCGGAAGTTGATCCTGCCATTTTGAAAGCCGCGCAAAACTATCGGGCGATGCAAAGCAGCGGCGCGACTCTGCGAATGATTGCGGTGATCGGCCTAGCACTTTTGGGGCTGGCCTACGGGTTTATGAAGACATCGGCCACCTACCGCGCACGAAACGCCGTTGAACGCAGCATGCGCTGGACGCTGATTGCGGCTGCTAGTGTGGCGGTGTTCACAACCCTTGGTATTGTCTTTTCAGTTATCTTTAACACGGTTGAGTTTTTTCAACTTTATCCCGCTAAAGATTTTTTCTTAAGCCTCACGTGGTCGCCAAGTTTCGGCGGTGGTTCTGAATTGGGTGTTTTCCCCCTTCTTTGGGGCACGCTTTACATCAGCTTGATCGCGCTGATGGTTGCTGTTCCAACGGGGCTTTTTTCCGCGATTTATTTGTCTGAATACGCGTCCTCCAATGTGAGGGCGTTTGCCAAACCCATGCTTGAGGTTTTGGCTGGTATCCCCACCATCGTTTACGGTTTGTTTGCGCTTTTGACGGTTGGGCCTTTGTTGGTGAACGTGTTAGGTGACGGTGGCATTTTGGGCGTCAACTGGATGCAAGGCGGCACAGCTGTGATGACCGCCGGGTTGGTCATGGGCATCATGTTGATCCCGTTCGTATCGTCACTGTCGGATGACATCATCAATGCCGTACCACAATCACTTCGCGATGGTTCGTTGGGACTGGGTGCGACGCCATCGGAAACCATCCGCCAAGTGGTGATACCTGCGGCCCTTCCCGGCATTGTTGGTGCTATTTTGTTGGCCGCGTCCCGCGCCATTGGTGAGACGATGATCGTTGTTTTGGGGGCAGGGGCGGCGGCGCGCCTGTCGATGAACCCGTTTGATGCAATGACGACTGTCACCGCCAAGATCGTGTCCCAGCTTACAGGCGACGCGGATTTCGCCAGCCCCGAGGCCTTGGTGGCCTTTGCTTTGGCTATGACCCTTTTTGTGATCACCCTTGGATTGAACGTAATCGCACTTGGAATTGTGCGTAAATATCGGGAGCAATACGAATGACCGATGCGAGCAACGCAGCCCCGCTGCGCGAGAAAAAATCCCTGCTCGTCGTTGATGCGCGCACCAAAAAACGCAACGCCGCAGAGGCTCGCTTCAAGATGTATGGCATCATCGCCATCATATTGGGTCTGTTGTTTTTGGCGGTTCTGCTGACAACGATCATTGGCCGCGGCACAGGCGCGTTCACTCAGACGTTCATTTCGGTACCCGTTGAGCTTCGTGAAGATAAGCTGGACAAAAAGGGCAATCGAAACCTTGAAGAAATCAAAAAGGTCTCGACTTTTGGTTATAACCCGCTGTTGGGCGATGCTTTGTCGGCTGTAATTGTGAAAGGTGGCTTCACAACTAAAATTACCAAAAGCAAAGACTTGCGCAAACTGCTGTCCTCAAGTGCTGTTGGGCAAATGCGGGCCTATGTAGTTGAGAACACGGATCAAATTGGCCAGACTGTAACTTTTGATTTCTTCGCCTCATCGCGCGTCGATGGCTATATCAAAGGCCGCGTGACCCGTGAAGATTTGGCACGCGATAAGAACCTATCTGCCGAGCATCTTGATCTGGTCGATCAGATGATTGAGGCCGGTGTGGTACGCAAAAAGTTCAACCCAAGTTTCATTTTCGGCGCAGATGCATCAGAGAGCCGCCCAGAACAGGCGGGGCTTGGGGTGTCTATGCTAGGCTCGCTCTTTATGATGTTGGTTGTGCTGTTTTTGGCACTTCCCATCGGTGTTGCCGCATCAATCTACCTCGAAGAATTCGCGCCGAAAAACCGCCTGACAGATTTGATCGAGGTGAACATTTCAAACCTTGCCGCGGTGCCTTCAATCGTGTTCGGGATCTTGGGCCTTGCGTTCTTTATTCAGTTTTGTGGCGGCTACCTTGGTATTGCAGCAATGAAAGCAAGTGCCCCATTGGTTGGTGGCCTCGTGCTGACGTTGATGACATTGCCGACGATCATCATTTCAACTCGCGCGGCCCTGAAGGCGGTTCCGCCCTCTATTCGGGATGCGGCGCTTGGGGTTGGGGCGTCAAAAATGCAGACTGTTTTCCATCATGTGTTGCCCCTTGCGGCCCCTGGTATTTTGACCGGCACGATTATTGGCCTTGCCCAAGCACTTGGTGAGACTGCGCCGCTGCTATTGATCGGCATGGTTGGCTATATCGCGTCAAACTACCCCGACAGTGTGTTGTCAGGCTTTACAGACCCTAACTCGGCCATGCCTGCCCAGATTTTTGAGTGGGCCAAGCGCGCAGACCCTGCATTCTACGAGCGCGCATGGGGTGGCATCATTATTTTGTTGGTCTTCCTTATGACCATGAACATCATCGCAATTTTACTTCGTCGTCGCTTTGAACGCCGGTGGTAGGTAGAAGGGGAAGAACAATGGACGATCTAAGATATATGGAGATGCCCGTGGACCAAGATACCAAGATTTCCACCAGCAATGTGCAGGTCTACTATGGCGATAGCCGGGCAATCAAAGACGTAAATGTTGAGATTGCAGACAAAACTGTGACGGCGTTCATCGGCCCGTCTGGCTGTGGCAAATCTACGTTCCTGCGGTGTTTGAACCGGATGAATGACACCATCGATATTTGCCGTGTCGAAGGGACCATCAAAATAGATGGGGATGACATTTACGACAGCGCCGTTGATCCCGTTCAGTTGCGCGCGAAAGTCGGTATGGTGTTTCAAAAGCCGAACCCGTTCCCGAAATCGATTTACGATAACGTTGCTTACGGTCCCAAAGTGCACGGGCTGGCAAAATCCAAGGCGGATTTGGACGTGATCGTTGAAAAAGCGCTACGCCGTGGTGCGATTTGGGACGAGGTTAAAGACCGCCTTCATGCACCGGGCACGGGGCTTTCTGGCGGGCAGCAACAACGCTTGTGCATTGCGCGCGCTATCGCAACAGAGCCTGAAGTGCTGTTGATGGATGAGCCGTGTTCTGCGCTTGACCCAATCGCCACTGCGCAAGTGGAAGAGCTGATCGACGAACTGCGCCAAAGCTATTCTCTTGTCATCGTCACGCACTCGATGCAGCAAGCCGCGCGGGTCAGCCAGCGCACTGCCTTCTTCCACTTGGGCAATCTGGTTGAGTTTGGCGACACGAGCCAGATTTTCACCAACCCACAAGATAGCCGCACTGAAAGCTACATCACTGGACGGATTGGATAAGCGTATGAGTGATCAACAACATATCGTTTCTGCTTATGACCGTGATCTTGAAGGGGTCATGGTTGCGATCATGAAGATGGGGGGGCTTGTCGAAGACAGCATCCTGAAAAGTGCGCAGGCGCTTGAAACCCGTGATCTGGAATTGGCCGCTGAAGTGCGCGCCGCGGATAAACGGATTGATGAGCTGGAAGAGAAAATCAACGATGAGGCTGCGCGCCTTATCGCGTTGCGTGCCCCTATGGGTAGCGATTTGCGCACAGTTCTGTCTGTGATCAAAATCAGCGGCGCGCTAGAACGCATCGGCGATTACACAAAAAACATGGCCAAGCGCACGGCGGTTTTGGCCGAAGTGCCGGCCGTGAATGGCGCGCCCGCATCGGTGCGCCGGATGGCCCGCGAAGTTGAGGCCATGCTGCGCGAAGCGCTTGATTCTTACGTCCGCCAAGATGCGGCACTGGCCCAAGCGGTTATCTTGCGCGACGAAGACGTGGACCAGATGTATAACAGTCTCTTCCGCAATTTTCTGACCTACATGATGGAAGATCCGCGCAACATCACAAGCTGTATGCATTTGCAGTTCATCGCTAAAAACGTTGAACGTATGGGCGACCATGTGACATCGATTTGCGAGCAAGTGATCTATCAAGTCACGGGCGAAATGCCTGATGATGAGCGCCCTAAAGTGGCCGGTGGTCCCTACGATCCTGCCTCTGTAACCGAGGACTAAAGCAATATGTCAGTTGATCAGCCGGTGGTATTGGTGGTTGAGGACGAGATGGCACAACGCGAAGTGCTGGTCTATAATCTTGAGGCTGAGGGCTTTCGGGTCGTGACTGCGGAGACTGGCGAAGATGCCATGTTGGCCGTGGATGAGCAGGCGCCAGATATCATTTTGCTTGATTGGATGTTGCCAGCCGTAAGTGGCATCGAGGTATGTCGCCGCCTTAAGGCGCGGCCTGATACGATTGGCACGCCGATCATCATGTTGTCTGCCCGCTCTGAGGA
>NZ_CBFHHE010000013.1:0-64965 GCF_965655635.1 Nereida sp. | reverse complement strand
AAAGCTCGAGATTGCAGGCTTGCTCGATGATATGGGCGTCGACGTCATTGAGGCGGGTTTTCCAATCGCTTCCGAGGGTGATTTCGCCGCTGTGAGCGAGATCGCCAAGAATTCGAAAAACTCTGTGATTTGCGGATTGGCACGCGCCAATTTCAAAGACATTGATCGCTGCCATGAGGCCGTGAAACACGCCGCACAGCCGCGCATCCACACATTCATTGGCACCTCACCTTTGCACAGAGCCATTCCAAACCTGACCAAAGACGAAATGGCCGAGCGTATCCACGACACCGTGACACACGCGCGCAATCTCACCGACAACGTGCAATGGTCGCCGATGGATGCCACACGTACGGAATGGGATTATCTGTGCCGGGTTGTTGAAATCGCAATCAAGGCGGGCGCTACAACAATCAACATCCCCGATACCGTTGGTTACACCGCGCCACGCGAAAGTGCTGATTTGATTACGCGCTTGATCGCCACGGTGCCCGGCGCCGATGAGATTATCTTTGCGACCCACTGCCACAATGATTTAGGCATGGCGACCGCGAACGCTTTGGCAGCCGTTGAAGGCGGGGCGCGTCAGATCGAATGTACAATCAACGGTCTGGGCGAGCGCGCGGGCAACACGGCCCTCGAAGAAGTTGTGATGGCCATGAAAGTCCGCAACGACATCATGCCCTACACCACAGGGATCGACAGCACCAAGATCATGAACTTGTCGCGCCGCGTTTCTGCGGTATCAGGCTTTATGGTGCAGCCTAACAAAGCAATCGTTGGCAAGAACGCATTTGCGCATGAGTCTGGCATCCACCAAGACGGCATGCTGAAAAACGCTGAGACTTTTGAGATCATGCGCCCCGCAGATGTGGGCTTGGCTGAGACAAATATCGTTATGGGCAAACACTCTGGCCGTGCTGCGCTGCGCTCCAAACTTGCTGATTTGGGATTTGAGTTGGCCGATAACGAGTTGAAGGACGTATTCGTACGGTTCAAGGTGCTCGCTGATCGTAAGAAAGAAATCTACGACGAAGACTTGATTGCGTTAATGCAGACCGGCGCCTCCGCAGGAAATAACGCGCTTGAATTGGTCTCGCTCAAGGTTGTTTGCGGCACAGACGGCCCACAAGAGGCCACGATGGTCCTGAACGTTGAAGGTACCGACAAAGAAATAACAGCCACAGGTGATGGCCCAGTTGATGCAACATTCAACGCGGTCAAAGAACTGTCCCCTCATGGCGCGCGCTTGCAGCTTTACCAAGTCCAAGCGGTGACCGAAGGCACGGATGCACAGGCGACAGTCTCGGTCCGGATGGAAGAAGAAGGCCGGATCGCCACGGGCCAATCCGCAGACACGGACACCGTCGTAGCCTCCGCAAAAGCCTATATCATGGCCCTGAACCGCTTGATTGCACGACGCGGCCAAGACGAGCCGGGCTATGACACCAAGGGCGTCAGCTACAAAGACCAATCCTAAGCGGTGGCTTCCTACTTAGGTACATCATTACACGCTTGAGATTGGGCCCACAACAGGGCACACACAGAGGGGACGGCGCAGGCCTTCCCCTCTTTATCCTGCGAGGGGACGCGCATATAACTGTCAAAAAGTGAATAATAAGGCCGAGTCGCACCGCGTGCAGCGAGCCGCGACATAAGGGAAGTCGATATATGTTTGGATTAAGTGTGTTTTCGAAGGATATGGCGATCGATTTAGGCACTGCTAACACGCTGGTCTATGTCAAAGGCAAGGGTGTTATCTTGTCTGAGCCTTCTGTGGTGGCTTACCAAGTCAAAGACGGTGTTAAGAAAGTGCTGGCAGTTGGCGAAGACGCCAAGTTGATGCTGGGTCGTACACCCGGCTCGATTGAGGCCATCCGCCCCATGCGGGACGGTGTAATTGCCGATTTTGATGTGGCCGAGGAAATGATCAAGCACTTCATTCGCAAAGTGCACAAACGTTCGACCCTTTCTAAACCAAAAATTATTGTCTGCGTTCCGCATGGCGCCACGCCTGTTGAAAAACGTGCAATTCGTCAATCAGTTTTGTCTGCCGGCGCACGCCGCGCGGGTCTGATTGCCGAACCTATCGCCGCAGCTATCGGTGCAGGCATGCCCATTACGGACCCCACAGGCAACATGGTTGTCGACATCGGTGGTGGGACGACCGAGGTTGCGGTTCTGTCGCTGGGTGACATCGTTTACGCCCGTTCTGTGCGCGTTGGTGGTGACCGTATGGACGAGGCGATCATCAACTACCTGCGCCGACAGCAAAACCTGCTGATCGGTGAAGCAACCGCTGAACGCATCAAAACAACCATTGGTACCGCGCGAATGCCTGATGACGGGCGCGGACAGTCGATCCCAATTCGCGGGCGCGACTTGTTGAACGGTGTGCCCAAAGAGATCGAGATGTCTCAGGCACAAGTCGCTGAAGCGCTGGCTGAACCTGTGCAACAAATCTGCGACAGCGTCATGACCGCCCTTGAGGCAACCCCCCCCGATCTTGCCGCAGACATTGTCGACCGCGGCGTGATGCTTACTGGTGGTGGGGCCCTTTTGGGCGATTTGGATCTTGCCCTGCGTGAGCAAACAGGACTGGCTATTTCTGTCGCCGATGAAAGTCTGAACTGCGTGGCGCTCGGCACTGGTAAGGCGCTTGAATATGAGCACAAGCTACGCCACGTCATTGATTACGACAGCTAATTCTTCATCACCAAAGGGGTGACCCTTGGCACGAGACCGCACCACGGCTGACGATTATTCCCGCCTCCTCCGGCGTATGCTTGTGGGGATTTTGGTGGTGTTGTTGCTTGGGATGTACTTGCTTTGGCGCATCGATAGCCCGCGTGTTGAACGGCTACGCATCGCGATGATCGACCGTTTTGTACCGTCGATGGATTGGGCCATGGCACCGGTGACGGGGCTTACCAATATTGCGCGGGATTTTCAAAGCTACACCCGTATCTATGAGCAAAACCAAGACCTGCGCCGTGAATTGCAGCAAATGAAAGCGTGGCGTGAGGCCGCGTTGCAGCTTGAGCAAGAAAACGCGCGCCTGCTTGATCTGAACAAAGTCCGTATTGATGCAAAACTGACCCATGTGACGGGTGTTGTCACCGCGGATAGCGGCTCGCCGTTTCGCCAATCAGTGCTGCTGAACGTAGGGGCGCGCGATGGCATTATGGACGGCTGGGCCACGATGGACGGCATAGGCCTTGTTGGGCGGATCAGCGGCGTGGGCCAAAACACGTCGCGGGTGATTTTGTTGACAGACACCAACAGCCGCATTCCTGTGACAGTCCAGCCGTCAGGACAGCGTGCTATTCTGGTGGGCGATAATGAGGCTGCGCCAACTCTTGAGTTGATCGAAAACCGCGATCTGGTCCGGCCAGGTGATCGCGTTGTAACAAGCGGCGACGGCAAAGTTTTTCCCGCTGGTTTGCTGGTAGGTCAAGTTGCTCAAAGCCCCGATCGCCGTTTACGCGCGCGGCTTGCAGCCGATTACGAGCGGCTAAAGTTCCTACGCGTGTTGCGCAGTCACGACGGGGAACTGATCGAGGACCAAGGCAGCCTGTTGGCTGGCCCCAAAATGCAGCAGAGCGACGAAAAGGCTGATGCACAAACGGAGGCCACCGATGGCTGACGTTTTGCTCAATCCTAAATGGGGCTATCGGTTTTTGCTTTTGCTGCTGTGCGCAGTCATTCTGTTTTTGAACCTTTTGCCAATCAACACAACGCCACGGCCATGGGGTGCGCCTGATTTAATCGCGTGCCTGATATTTGCGTGGACCCTGCGCCGCCCAAGCTATGCACCTACGATTTTGGTCGCTTTGATCGCATTCAGCGCTGATATGATCTTGCAACGCCCACCAGGTCTTTTTGCAGCAGGTTTTCTGATCGCTAATGAGTTTTTGCGCAGTCGTGCTGCAGACCTCAGCACCGGCACATTTACCGTTGAATGGGCTTATGTTGCGCTGGCGCTAACCGCCGCTGTGCTTTTTGAGCGCATACTACTCAACATCACTTTGGTCGACACCAACCCGCTCCGCCTTACGCTGACCCAACTTGTGATCACTCTGCTTGCCTACCCCGCGGTTGCTGCGTTTTGCCACTTTGCCCTGAAACTGCGGTTTCAATCGCCCTCCGATGTGCGGATAGAGAGGGCGCCCTAATGAAAAAACCCCGCAAAGATCCGCCCGAGAATACCGGTCTCACCACGCGGCGGGCCATCATCATGGGTGGCGCGCAACTGGCTGTTATGGGCGTGTTGGGCCTAAGAATGCGCGAGTTGCAGGTCAAACAGGCGGATCAATATCGTCTTTTGGCCGAAGAAAACCGCATCAATATTCGGCTGTTGCCCCCCGCACGCGGCCAGATATTTGACCGCACGGGCTTTCCGATCGCGGTGAATGAGCCGAACTATCGTATCACAATCGTGCGCGAAGATGCAGGCGACATCGATGAAGTGCTCTACCGGCTTTCGCGGATCGTATCGCTCAGCCCCGAGAAGATTGACGAAACCAAAGCCGAGCTAAAGCGCCGCTCTCCGTTTGTGCCGGTGACAATTCTGGATCGGCTAAGCTGGGATGACGTGGCTGAGGTGTCCGCAAACGCGCCCGCTTTGCCCGGTGTTACTGCAGATTTAGGACTTTCACGGGCATACCCCCTGGGAGCCGATTTTGCCCATGTAATTGGCTATGTTGGTCCTGTGTCGGACTTTGATCTCAACCGCATTGAGGACCCTGATCCACTATTGCAGATCCCGCGTTTCCAGATTGGCAAAACGGGTGTTGAGTTAAAAGAAGAGCGTGAGCTGCGCGGTAAAGCCGGCACCAAGCGCATCGAAGTTAACGCCGTGGGCCGAGTCATCCGTGAGCTGGATCGCGAAGAAGCGCTTGCGGGGCAAGACATACAGCTGACAATCGACACAGAGCTTCAAAACTGGGTGCAAGCGCGCCTCGCCGGAGAGGCCGCATCCGCAGTCATTATGGATGTGCAGACCGGCGATTTGCTGGCACTTGGCTCTGCGCCCACGTTTGACCCCAACTTGTTTGTTCGCGGGATTTCCACCACTGACTACAATGCCCTGCTGAATGATCCCTACCGCCCGTTCAGATCGAAAGCGGTGCAAGACATTTACCCACCGGGGTCCACGTTCAAAATGATCACTGCGCTTGCCGCTTTTGAAGCGGGGCTCGTGGATGCCAATGAAACTGTACGCTGCGTCGGGCACAAAGAAGTGGCGGACACACGGTTTCATTGCTGGAAGCGCGCCGGCCATGGCAATGTGGATTTGTTCAAATCAATCACCGAAAGCTGTGACGTCTACTACTACGATCTGGCTCTTCGGGTGGGCATCGACACTATCGCCGAAATGGCGCGCAAACTTGGGGTTGGTGTCCGTCATGATATCCCGATGTCGGCAGTGGCCAGCGGGCTGGCGCCTGACAAAGCATGGAAGCGCGAAGTGCGTGATCAAGATTGGCGCATCGGCGACACGGTCAACGCCTCAATCGGGCAAGGGTATGTCCTTTCTTCACCACTGCAATTGGCAGTTATGACAGCGCGCCTTGCAACGGGCAAAAGTGTTGAGCCGAGGTTGATCAAATCCCGTGACGGCGTTGAGACAGGTATCTCAGGCGGGCAGGACCTTGGCATCACGGGCGGCACCCTCGATACAATACGCCGGTCCATGTATGCTGTCTCAAACGAGCGCCGTGGGACCGGATACCGCTCAAGAACTGTGAATACTGCGTTCAAAATGGCAGGCAAAACTGGCACTAGTCAGGTCCGCCGGATCACTGCGGCGGAACGTGCACGAGGCGTCACGCGCAACCAAGATTTGCCATGGGAACGGCGTGACCACGCCCTTTGGGTCAATTATGCGCCCTTTGATAACCCTCGGATCGCTGTCAGCGTCATCGTTGAACACGGCGGTGGTGGGTCAACTGCGGCAGCACCAATTGGCCGTGATATCACTCTGCGTGCACTTTACGGCGACACACCGCCGCTCAGCGCCTATCCCAATGCGGCCCGCGCTGACGTGCGCAACACGTTCCGTCAAATGGAGGCGCTTTTGCGCAGCCTTGATAGCGACCGCAATCAGGGGAGCAAAGCATGAGCTATCTTGAATACTCTGTCCGCCAAATCCCGACAGGTCCGCGCAAATTGCTGTATCTGAACTGGCCTTTGGTTCTGATGATCACAGCCGTCGCAAGCATCGGTTTCTTGATGCTATATTCAGTGGCTGGTGGGTCGTGGACACCTTGGGCAATGGCCCAAGTTCAGCGCTTCGTCTTGGGCATGACCTTGATGTTCGTTGTCGCCATGGTGCCCATTTGGTTTTGGCGAAATACCGCAGGATTGGCATTTGCGGGAACGCTAGTATTGCTCTTAATCGTCGAGTTTTTAGGCGATGTCGGCGGCGGCTCACAACGCTGGCTCGACCTTGGCTTTATGCGCCTGCAACCCTCGGAACTAGCTAAAATCACACTAGTGATGTTGCTTGCCGCATACTATGATTGGCTACCGCGCGAAAAAACCTCGCGGCCGTTTTGGATTGTCGTGCCCCTCTTTTTCATCATGCTACCGGTCTTTTTGGTATTGCGACAGCCGGACCTCGGAACATCACTTTTGTTGATCATGGGCGGCGGTTTGATGATGTGGTTCGCTGGCGTGCACTGGGGTTATTTTGCAGCTGTGATCAGTAGCACATTTGGTGTCGTATTTGCTGTTTTCCAATCACGCGGCACCGATTGGCAGCTTTTGAAAAACTACCAATATGACCGTATTGATACATTTCTGGACCCTTCATCAAACCCACTTGGCACCGGATACCACATCACTCAGTCCAAGATTGCGCTCGGGTCTGGCGGCTGGACTGGACGGGGTTTTATGCAAGGCACCCAATCGCGGCTTAACTTTTTGCCTGAAAAGCACACGGACTTTATTTTCACCACATTGGCCGAAGAATTCGGCTTTGTAGGCGCGTTTTCATTGCTGCTGTTCTACGGGCTGATTGTTATTTTTTGCGTAGTCTCAGCGGCCAAAACAAAAGACCGTTTTGCACAACTGGTCAGCCTTGGAATTGCCGGTACGTTCTTTTTGTTTTTCGCCGTTAACATGGCGATGGTGATGGGACTTGCACCAGTGGTCGGCGTCCCGTTACCGTTAGTCAGCTACGGAGGATCAGCCATGTTGGTGCTACTCGTCGCATTCGGAATTGTGCAATCGGCACACGTACACAGGGCACGATAAATGAAGATCATCTTTGCAGGTACCGACGACCATTGGTGCCACTATCAGACCACCCTACCTGCGGCCTTCAAACGCGCAGAAATTGATACGTCCATCACCCGTGATCTTGAAGCCTATGACGCAGACTACATCGTTTTCGCACCCAATGGGCCATTGAGTGACTTCACGCCCTACACCAAAACCAAGGCGGTCCTGAACCTTTGGGCCGGTGTCGAAACGATTGTCGGCAACGCAACTCTGACCCAACCGCTGGTGCGGATGATTGATCACGGTCTAACCCAAGGCATGGTCGAATGGGTCAGCGCTCACAGCCTGCGGTATCACGTAGGAATGGACGCTCATATTCACGGCCAAGACGGGACATGGCGCAACACAAGTTGGCCACCTTTGGCTGAGACACGCCGCGTCACAGTCCTTGGCATGGGGGCGTTGGGAACCGGCTGCGCCCAAGCTTTACGGTCAATTGGCTTTCCCGTCACTGGCTGGAGCCGTACACAAAAAACCATCGATGGTATAAATTGTCTTTCGGGTGATGCGGCGCTGGATGAAGCACTTCGTAGTGCCGATGTTCTTGTCCTGCTCCTGCCGCTCACAGATGAAACGAACAACCTGTTGGACGCGCAAAAGTTAGCACTGCTGCCGAAAGGTGCGTTCCTGCTGAACCCCGGCCGCGGGCCCTTGATCGATGACGACGCACTGCTTGCTGCACTGGACCAAAATATCGCGCATGCGACCCTTGATGTGTTCAACACAGAACCGTTGCCAACGGATCACCCTTATTGGGCCCACCGCCAAGTGACTGTCACGCCCCATATCGCCAGCGTCACACGCGCGGCCACGGCTGCTGATGCGATCGCACGCAATATCCGTCGTATCGAAAATGGCCAAACGCCTATCGGCCTCGTGGACCGAACAGCAGGCTACTAGCGAAGCCCGCTTTTCTTTTGTTCAAAAATATCCAAACGGCACGGCATTAAGCCAAAGCATCACTGATTAGCTGGGCGAGACGCCGTGCAACTTGCGTCTTATCCATCCGCGGCCAGCTATCTGAACCGTTCTCAGAAATGACGGTCACAGCGTTTTCACCGCCCCCCATGATGCCCGTCTTTGGTGACACATCATTGGCGATGATCCAGTCGCACATTTTGCGCACCCGCTTTGCCGTTGCATTGGCAATCACATCATCCGTTTCCGCCGCGAACCCCACAACAAGGGCTGGCCGCCCCTCAGTCATCTGTGAAACACCAGCGAGAATGTCTGTGTTTTCTGCAAACTCCAATACGGGAAGACCACCAGAAGTTTTCTTAATTTTCCTGTCGCTCGCGGAAGCGACCCTCCAATCCGCGACGGCTGCGGCAAAGACCGCTGCCTGCGCTGGCAACGCTGCATCCACCGCATCTGCCATTTCGCCTGCAGTGTTGACCGCAACCACACGGACACCTTCCGGTGGCGAGACATCTGCAGGCCCTGTAATAAATGTCACCTCCGCGCCAAGGGTGGCCAAGGCGCGCGCAATCGCTGTGCCCTGCGCACCACTTGAACGGTTAGCAATATAGCGGACAGGATCAATTGGCTCGTGGGTCGGACCCGAAGTTACAATGACGTGTTTTCCCGACATTGGTCCATCTGCAAACGCACTGGCCGTAGCCTCAATGATCTGCGGCACTTCTGCCATGCGTCCTGCGCCAAATTCGCCACATGCCATGCCACCTTCCTCAGGCCCTACAAACAGAATACCGTCATTTTTCAACGTCGCCAAATTGCGCTGCGTGGCTGGATGCTCCCACATTCTTACGTTCATCGCAGGGGCAAGGAGCACGGGCTTGTCCGTTGCCATCAACAAAGTTGAGGCCAAATCATTGGCCAATCCCGCCGCCACCTTGCCCATCAAATCAGCTGTCGCCGGTGCAACCACCACCAAATCCGCAGCCCGTGACAGCTCAATATGACCCATCTCGGCTTCAGCCGTGAGGTCAAACAAGTCTTGGTGCACTTTGCGCCCTGCAAGCGCTGACACGCTTAGAGGCGTCACAAATTCGCTGCCTGCGCGTGTCAAAACAGGCGTGACCTGTGTGCCTGCATCTTGGTAACGGCGGATCAACTCAAGCGATTTATAGGCGGCAATCCCACCACCGATGATCAACAGAATATGACGTCCAGACAGCATAGCCGGCCTCCCTTTGGCAATAGATGTAGCCATAGCGCCGCAAAGTGACAAACCCAAAACGGCAAAAGCGCCCAGTCACCGCGTGACTGAGCGCTCTTGCTTTAGCCTTAGAGACGGGACCCTGACATCACATCAAAAAGGCAGCAACCTCTCCGCTTTTCGCTTCAAGCGACTTGCGCATCTTACCAAATGCCGCCGCTTCAAGCTGCCGTACGCGTTCTTTTGACAGGCTCAGCTCGGTGCCGAGGCTTTCCAGCGTGCGCGGATCATCACGTAACTTGCGTTCACGCACGATGAACTGCTCGCGCTCATTCAGCGCGCTCATGGCCTCCATCAGCCACGTGCGCATGCAACTCATATCGTGCTCATATTCCACCCGCTCAGCCGCCTGGGGGCTGTCGTCTTCAAGGGCATCAATCCACTCGCGACCCTCATCTTCAGTAGATTGTGTCGCGTTCAACGAGAAATCAGAACCGGACAGGCGTCCCTGCATCATCTCTACATCGTGAAGCGGCACGCCAACTTCGGTCGCGATCATGCCGCGCAGAGTGTGCCCTTCAAGCTTTTCGCCGACCGCAGCCGCTTCACGCTCAAGACGAGCTTGTACGCGGCGCATGTTGAAAAAAAGCGACTTTTGGCTGCTCGTCGAACCTGTCCGCACCATGGACCAGTTCCGCATCACATGGTCTTGAATGGACGCTTTGATCCACCAAACAGCATAAGTTGAAAAACGCACGCCGCGATCAGGATCGAATTTATCAGCCGCCTTCATCAAACCAAGAGACGCCTCTTGGATCAGGTCATTCATCGGTGCGCCGTAGCGCTTAAATTTTGACGCCATCGAAATGGCCAACCGCATATAAGCAGTGATCAAACGGTGAAGCGACTTTTCACAGCGCTGATCGCGCCACGCATATGCCAGACACAATTCCGTCTCGGCGTCGAGTAGTTCTGCTTTCATCGCCCGGCGAGAAAAGGATTGATCCGCGTAGCCATCAAATGCCATGTCTTAACCCCTGTTTTGCAGTCTGTGCGGCGGCTTGATCCGCTGCTATTGTACTGGTTACGCGGGGCATTCAGGGTTGGATCACTAATCGTGCAGAAAAACTTGTCAAAAATAACTTTTGTCCTAGGCGGCGCAGCTTCAGGAAAATCCATATTTGCAGAAAGCCTATGTGTTAACAGTGGGTTAACGCGCATTTATCTGGCGACATCCCTGATCTGGGATGATGAAATGCGTGCAAAAATGGAAGCACATAAAATTCAGCGCGGTGGTGATTGGCAAACCATCGAAGAGCCGCGCGATATTGCAAAGGCGCTGCTGGCAGCACCTACGGGCAGTGTTGTATTGGTTGATTGCCTGACCATGTGGCTCAACAACATCATGATGGACGACGATAGTCGCGACAGTTGGCGCGTACCCTGGGGCCAAGTTGAAACGGCGCTGACTGACTGTGCTGCACATATTGTGTTCGTCAGTAATGAAGTTGGTCAAGGCATTGTCCCAGAAAATGCGCTGTCCCGCCGGTTTCGCAATGCGCAAGGGAAACTTAACCAAGCAGTCGCAGCGCGCGCAGACACAGTGGTGAACGTCATCGCAGGTTTGCCGCAAATTCTGAAAGGCGCCCTATGACCCTTTATATGGTGCGGCACGGTCCGACCCACGCAAAAACCATGGTTGGCCACGCGGATATTCCCGCTGATCTGAGCGATACCGCAGCCCTCAAGCGGTTGTCCGACTATTTGCCAGACGTTCCTGTCATTTCATCGGACCTAGTGCGCGCAAGTGCAACGGCGGACGCTATTCAAGCCAACCGCACACGTCTTCCACATGACCAAGGGCTACGCGAGATTGACTTTGGCGATTGGGATATGAAGCGCTTTGACGAGATAGAAGACCAAGATCACATCCGTCAGTATTGGGAAAACCCCGGCAGCATCGCGCCACCAAACGGTGAAAGCTGGAACGCGGTTTACCGCCGTGTCACGGCCTCAATTGACGCGCTTCGCCCGCACGGCGATTTGATTGTGGTATGCCATTTTGGGGTGATCTTAACCCAAGTTCAGCGGGCCCTTGGAATATCGGCCTACGAGGCGTTCGGGCACAGGATCGACAATCTATCTGTGACCCACATCGACGATGAAGCTGCACCCGTTATAAATTTCTGCCCCTAAGTTATCTCAGCTGAAATTCGGTCTATGGGCGGAACAATTGTCGCTGGCGTGACCACATAAACCCCGTAGACTGATGGGATGAAATATCAGCTCACCATCGGCAACCGCCTGTATTTTAGTTGGTCCATCGCGGCCGTAATGATGATCGAACACGCGGAATTGATGGAGTTGGTCGACATCACCACTGTCTACCCCGACCATGAAGCAGACGTGAGACCACGTATACCCCATCTGGCACCTGCGCGCACTTTGCCGACTTTGACTCTTCCCTGCGGAACGCAGCTTGGGGACTCGATGGCCATGGCAGAAGAGCTGGCCAGCCGTCATCCGGACCGCAATATGTGGCCCGAGGATCCCAAAACCCGCGCGATTGCGCGCTATTTGGCAAACGAGATGCACTCTAGCTTTGGGGCATTGCGAAGCAGCTGGCCCGTGAACCTACGGCATAGTTACAAAGGGTTAACCGCCCCTGAGGATGTCCAAGCCGAGCTGGACCGGCTTGAGCTGATCTGGACACACGCGCGTCAAACCACGGGCAGCCAGACCCCGTGGCTGTGTGGTGATTATAATATCGCAGATGCGATCTATGCGCCCATGGCGACCCGGCTCACCACTTATGGTTTTGAGCTTGGGCCAACATCACAGGCGTATGTCAGTGCACATTTGAGCGACCCTGCCCTGCGCCGGTTACGGGCGGCGGGTCTTGCAAAAGGTGCAGTGATTCAAGACTGTGAGAAGGACTTTGAACGGGCGCCTTGGCCTTTCGTGCCCGCACAGATCGGAATAGCGACACAAGACGGTTCGCAAACTGTGAATACGCATTGCCCCTATTCTGGCACGCCTGTTGAACACTTTATGCGGCTTGGTGGCCATACATACGGATTTTGCAATGCAATGTGCCGCGACAAAACCATGTACGATCCCGAAGCGTGGCCGGAGTTCATGGAAATTTACCAATCGTAAACCATTAACCGCACATACCTAAAACATAAGCGCGCTGCCGGTACGTGGTGCGCATTGGTTAACAAGTATAACGGTAAAGAAATGGTTGCGCGCACCTACACGGTTGCATTTGAAGGTGTCGAAGGGCAGCTCGTTGAAGTGCAATGCGCTGTGACGGCCGGCATGCCGTCATTCTCCGTTGTTGGACTGCCAGATAAAGCCGTTTCCGAAGCCAAAGAACGCGTCCGCTCCGCACTTGCCGAACTGGCCATTGCGCTGCCATCGCGCAAGATCACCATCAACTTGTCACCCGCTGACCTGCCCAAAGAGGGCTCTCATTTAGACCTGCCCATCGCCATCGCCCTACTAACCGCCATTGGAATTATTACCGACGATACAGCTGAAGCTATTGTTTCCATTGGCGAATTATCCCTCGACGGTAGCTTGATTGCTGTATCGGGGGCCTTACCCGCAGCGATGACAGCCGCTGAGCACGAACGCACATTCATCTGCCCTGCACCATACGGAGCAGAAGCGGCTTGGGTTGGAGGCGCAAAAGTCATCGCCCCATCTTCGTTAAACGAAACACTGCGGCACCTGACCGGGCAAAGCATTATTGAACCCGCCCACCCCGGCGAAGTCTCCAGCCCAGCGCACCCAAAAGACTTGGCCGAAGTCAAAGGACAGGAACACGCAAAACGCGCACTCGAAATCGCGGCAGCAGGACGCCACAATTTATTACTGGTCGGCACACCGGGGTCTGGAAAATCTATGCTGGCCGCGCGCATGCCATCCATTCTGCCGCTACTTTCGCCCACAGAAGCCCTTGAGACATCAATGATCCAGTCGCTTGCGGGTCTTTTGCGCGAGGGCGGAATTTCGCGGCAAGGACCCTTTTGTGACCCGCATCATACGGCTTCAAAACCGGCAATCGTTGGAGGCGGACGCGGCGCAAAACCTGGCCAAATCTCTTTGGCCCACAACGGCGTTTTGTTCTTGGATGAGTTACCAGAGTTTTCACGATCTGTACTGGAAACACTACGACAGCCCCTGGAAACAGGCGAGGTGATGGTCGCACGCGCAAACGCCCATGTGCGCTATCCCTGCAAATTCATATTGCTCGCTGCTGCAAACCCCTGTCGATGTGGCTATCTTTCAGATGCCGCGCGCGCATGCGCCAAAGCGCCAAGATGCGGGGACGATTATTTGGGCAAACTATCGGCCCCCCTGTTGGACAGATTTGACTTACGCGTTGATTTACCACCTGTCCGGTTGCAAGATCTTGATACGCCGTCCGCCGGTGAAAGCTCGGCTGTCGTTGCAGCACGTGTAAAAGTCGCGCGCGACATTCAAACTGCTCGCTTTGCGGGATCCGAATTTCGCGTAAATGCTGATGTAGACGGCGCCACATTGGAGGAAATATCTACACCTTGTCCCGACGGACGCGCGTTGTTGTTGCGCGCCGCAGATCGGTTTGGGCTTAGCGCCCGTAGGTACCACCGCGTCCTGCGCGTGGCGCGAACAATTGCGGATCTTGACGGCTGTGAAAAGATTGGCCAACATCACATCGCCGAGGCACTTGGCTTTCGGATGGCAGGCTTCGCGCCGTAAAGCGGAAGGCTAGTCAGGCACGCTTGGCTTCAACTGCTTGCCAAATTTTCTCTGCAACGTTGGTTCCGTCAAACAGTTCCAATTCCTGAATGCCCGTCGGAGACGTCACGTTGATTTCGGTCAAATAGTCACCAATCACATCGATACCGACAAAAACCTGTCCCTTTTCGCGCAAAAGCGGCCCAATACGCTCACAAATCTCAATATCCCGCGCCGTCAGCGCTACTTTTTCAGGTCGGCCGCCTACGTGCATGTTGCTGCGGGTTTCGCCTTTAGCAGGTACGCGGTTAATCGCACCTACGGGCTCACCGTCCACAAGGATCACGCGTTTATCGCCATTGGAAACGTCAGGTAAAAATTTCTGCACGATGAGCGGCTCGCGATTAATGCCGCTAAAAAGCTCGTGCAAAGAAGTAATGTTGTTGTCTGCTTCGGTCAGCTTGAACACACCGGCGCCACCATTCCCGTAAAGAGGCTTGAGGATAACGGTACCATGTTTCGCTTTGAACGACTTAATCGTCTCCAAATCACGAGCGACAGTGGTTGGAGGCGTGAGGTCGGGGAAATCCAAAACCAACAGCTTTTCGGGATAGTTTCTCACCCAAAAAGGATCGTTAACCACAAGCGTCTCCGGATGAATGCGGTCTAGCAGGTGGGTCGTTGTGATATACCCCATGTCAAAAGGCGGATCTTGGCGCAGCCAAACCACATCCATATCTGCAAGATCAACTTCGGTTTTTTCGCCTAAGCTGAAGTGGTTTCCCTTTTCGCGTTTTACGGTGAGTGGCCAGCCGGTGGCAGTGATCCGGCCCTCTTGGTACGCAAGCATATCGGGCGTGTAATAAAATAGTTTGTGCCCGCGCAATTGCGCCTCTTCGGCGATGCGAAACGTGCTGTCAGCATCAATGTCGATTGGGCCAATTGGGTCCATCTGAAAAGCAATTTTCAAGCTCATGGGGCGTTCCTTTACTCACTGCGCCATACATGGGGCACAGATGCTGGTAAGGCAATGGGCACAAGGACGGAGCCGATCAATACCCGCCAAAAGCATTTTCGATCACATCGATTGCGCCGTATTGATCCACCAATGCCACGGCAAGGCGCATTGGGGTCAACAGACCCGTCGGCTCAGAGCCCACATATTCCAGCGCGGCTCTACAAATACGGTCCATTTGACGGCGCGAGAGGCGCTGCGCTGCTTGTGCGTGTGTTTTGCTTTTCTTAACTTCGACAAAAACCAACTCATCCGCGTCGCGCACAACCAAATCGATTTCACCTGCACGGCCACGATATCTTTGCTGCAATATCGTTTTGCCAGCGCGCCGATAATGTCGTGCGGCGGTCTCTTCTGCGGCAAGACCTGCGTGGTAAGATGTTTGGCCCCTGCGCTGCTTGGCAGTAACAGCCGTAGGACGTTCAATAACCAGTTCTGACATTTAAAAATCCTTACTCTCTAACACCGCTATAACAGAAACTCGCTTCACTCAGTTCGCAGCCTTATGCAAAACTAACGCTTGTTGGTAAATCTCACGCTTAGGTCTGCCATACATATCCGCAACGATTGCTGCGGCGTCTTTTACCGAATGTTCGGCCAAAGCATCCCTCAAAGCCGCCTCAACATCTTCATCTGTTGCCGAGCCGGCGGGCGCTTTGTCTAGCATAACCACCATTTCACCCTTGAACGTACGCCCTTCTGCCAGCTCTTGTACCTCAGATACAGTCCCGCGCAAAACCTCTTCGAACCTTTTGGTTAACTCTCTTGCAACAGCTACCTGGCGTTCTGGTTCTACGATATCGCTCAAATCATCTAACATTGCCTTAATGCGTTTGGGGCTTTCGAAAACGATCATTGTCCCATCACTTTTCGCAATGCCCGACAGGAACGCGCGCCGCGCCCCCTTCGCATTCGGTACAAAACCAGCAAATGTGAAACGATCATTCGGCAAACCTGCAACCGTAAGCGCCGCAAGCACCGCAGACGGTCCAGGCGCAGAGGTAACCAAAACATCCGCCTCAATCGCACCACGCATCAATCCATAACCCGGATCAGCCACCAAAGGCGTTCCCGCATCAGACGCATAGGCCACAGATTTGCCCGCCTCAATCGCAGCAATCAATTTCGGGCGTACCTTTTCCCCGTTATGATCATGATAAGACACAAGCTGGCGATCCCCGAGCGCGATCCCGTGAATATCCATCAATTTACGTGTGTTTCGCGTGTCTTCCGCTGCAATCACATCAGCAGAGGCCAGTATATCAAGCGCCCGCAAAGTAATATCACGCGCCGTACCAATTGGAGTAGCCACAAAATAAAGGCCCGCCGCCAAACGCTCAACACGGTGAACTTGGGAATGATTCATGCCTAGACCCGCCTAGTGATATATCTATGATACGCAGCAAGGGTCCGAAGGTTGGCCCACCACGAGGGAGTTTTGGTTTACCATGGTTACGCGTACACGCAATCGTATCACTTTCAACCCGCGCCGCGCAGCACTGCGCTTTGTGGGGGCAGCCGCGCTGCTTGCCCTTGCCGCTTGCAACGCAACTTCTGTGGGCGGCCTGTCAGGGCAAAGCGTGAACCCAAACAAAACGGTCCAGATCGCGCTATTGGTGCCAAACGGGTCAGGTCGCGAAAGCGATGCACTTTTGGCACGCAACCTTGAAAACGCCGCGCGTCTTGCCATCGCAGATCAGACCAATGCCAAGATTGACCTACGCATTTACGATACGGCAGGTACCCCGCAGCAGGCCTCAAACGCCGCGATCGCTGCCGTAAATGATGGTGCCAAAATTATCCTTGGGCCACTCTATGCAGAGGCTGCAAACGCGGCGGCAGTGGCCATCGCTGGCACAAACACAAATGTCTTGGCCTTCTCTAACAACGCATCAATCGCCGGTGGTAACCTATTTATTTTGGGGCCAACATTTGAGAATACAGCGAACCGTCTGGTAAATTATGGCCGTCAAATTGGCAAAACCAATATCTTGATCGCCCACGCAGACGAACTCGCTGGGCAAGTTGGCCGAGACGCCATCATCAGTGCGTCAAATCGCAATGGCGCCACGATTACGGGCGTTGAAAGCTATCCGTTCAGCCAAGACGGCATCAACAACGCCGCCCGCCGCATCAGCGCGACAGTCAAGGAAACCGGCGCCGATACGTTGTTTGTGACGGCGGGTCCTGAGTCCGACTTGCCGTTCTTGATGACAGCCCTGCCCGAGCGTGGCCTTGGGATGGATATTCAGCTGATGGGACTGACACGTTGGAGTTCACAGCCGCAATCCCTTGCCCTGCCAGGCCTGCAGGGTGGTGTGTTCACACTGCCCGACCAGGCGCTTGAGCGCAACTTTGCCGCCCGCTATCAAGCGGAATATTCCGAACGCCCGCACCCCATCGCAGGTCTGTCCTATGACGGCATTGCTGCAATCGGCGCACTTTTGACCCAAGGGCGCTCTGACGCGCTGACTTCACCAAGTCTTACCCGCCAATCGGGATTTGTCGGCACCCAGGGCATCTTCCGCCTTCTGCCCGACGGCACAAACGAGCGCGGCCTTGCTGTCGCGAAAATTGAAAACAATCAGGTGGCAATCCTTGACCCAGCTCCCAAAAACTTCAGCGGCGCTGGTTTCTGACGCCGACGATTTTGAACACGAAGGTCCGGAGCCCCTTGTGGCACCGGCCTTTGTCGTTTTCGATCAAGCAGCAGCCCAAGACGATCTGACCCGCATCCTTGACGACTGTGCGGATGCAAAAGCCATTCGTGCCGCAACAGTAGACTATCTCAAAGACGCAAATGCCAAGGGCCGCGCAGTTATCAAAGAGGCCTTTCTGGCGGAACCAACCCACGCGCGCCCCGCAACATCGGCCTATGCATTTTTGACGGACGGACTTGTACGCACAGTGCATTGGGTTGCCGAGACGTATCTGCACCGCAATACCAATCCCACCAAAGGTGAGCGCCTTGCCGTTATTGCCCTGGGTGGCTATGGCCGCGCAGAAATGGCACCACATTCAGATGTGGATTTGCTGTTTCTAACCCCCACAAAAATCACGGCTTGGGCCGAGAGCACGATTGAATCCATGCTCTACATGCTATGGGATTTGCGTCTGAAAGTTGGCCAAGCCAGCCGGACCATTGCGGACTGCATCAGACTTGGCCGCGAAGATTTCACCATCCGTACCTCGCTTGTTGAGCAACGCTATATCTGCGGTGATCAGACGTTGGGCGATGAATTACGCGACCAACTTTGGACTGACCTGTTTCAGTCCACGGCGTCCGAGTTCATTGAAGCCAAACTTGAGGAACGCGCCGAGCGGCACCGCAAGCAAGGCGGACAGCGCTACATGGTTGAGCCAAATGTAAAAGAGGGCAAAGGCGGTCTGCGCGATCTACAATCGCTCTTTTGGATGAACAAATACCTGCACGGCGTTGATGACCCCGGCAACCTTGTTGAGCTTGGCGTTTTCACCGATGACGAGTTCGAGACTTTCCTTCGTGCAGAAGACTTTTTATGGGCAACGCGGTGCCATCTGCATTTGGTAGCTTCACGCCCCGTGGATCAGCTGACGTTTGATATGCAAGTCGAGGTGGCTGATGCCATGGGCTACACCGACCATTCGGGGCGTCGCGGCGTTGAACATTTCATGCAGGCCTACTTCCGTCACGCCACTTCTGTTGGTGAGCTAACCCGCATATTCTTAACGGCTCTTGAGAACGACCACCTCAAATCTGAACCCATGTTGATGCGTATCTTTAAACGCAAACCACGGGTGCGCGCGCCTTTTGCAATTGATCAAAACCGCATCACGGTGCCTGACCCAGAGGTATTCGTTGAGACGCCCGTGAATATGCTGCGTATCTTTGAAGAAGCACTGCGCACGGGCACTTTGATCCATCCCAACGCGATGCGGATTTTGGCAGCCAACATTCCACTGGTCGATAATAACTTGCGCAGTACCCCTGAGGCCAAGCGCATCTTTCTTGACTTGCTTCTCAAACACGACAATCCCGAACGCTCGCTGCGGCGCATGAACGAGCTTGGGGTGCTTTCCGCGTTCATTCCAGAGTTTGAGCCGATCGTCGCGATGATGCAATTCAATATGTATCACAGCTACACGGTTGATGAGCACACCATCCAAACGATCAGCCATCTACACCGCATTGAAAAAGGTGAGCTGGTTGAAGACCTACCCGTGGCGTCTGACATCATTCAAAGCGGCATCAACCGTAAGGTACTTTACGTAGCACTATTGCTGCACGACATCGGCAAAGGACGCCCCGAGGACCACTCAATCCTTGGTGCACAAATCGCGCGAAAAGTCTGCCCACGTTTGGGGCTGAGCAAATCAGAATGTGAAACCGTCGAGTGGCTGGTGCGCTACCACTTGCTGATGTCAGACACGGCACAAAAACGCGATATTGCTGATCCGCGTACAGTGCGCGACTTTGCCAAAACGGTGAAATCTGTTGGGCGGCTGGATTTGTTGTTGCTTGTCACTGTGTGTGACATTCGGGGCGTGGGCCCAGACACATGGAACAACTGGAAAGCCTCGCTGTTGCGCGCGCTTTACCGCCAGACCCGCCGCGCCCTTGAGGGCGGCATGGAGGCGCTGAACCGTGAAACCCGCGGTGCAGAGGCGAAAAAGGCGTTGCGCGCGGCACTTCCAGATTGGGGCACAAAGGATCTTCGGGTTGAGACAAACCGGCACTACCCTCCGTATTGGCAAGGCTTGCATGTGACAGCTCACGTTGATGTGGCGCATCTGTTGCGCGGCATTGGTGACACGGATATTCGCGTCAAACTGACCATGGATGAGGACCGCGACGCCACCCGCGCGGTTTGTGTCATGGCCGATCACCCAGGCATTTTCAGCCGCATTTCAGGCGCATTGGCCTTGGTGGGCGCAAACATTGTGGACGCGCGGACGTTCACCACCAAAGACGGCTACGCGACAGCCGCTTTTTGGGTGCAAGACGCCGATGAGGCCCCCTTTGAGGCCAGCCGCCTGCCCCGCCTTGAACAGATGATAGGCAAAACCCTGCGTGGCGAGGTCATCACCCGCGACGCGCTCGCGCCAAAAGACAAAATCAAGAAACGCGAAAAAGCATTCCGCGTGCCGACAACAATCACTTTCGACAACGATGGCTCGGACATTTATACAATTATCGAGGTCGACACCCGTGACCGTCCGGGCCTACTTCATGATCTGACCCGCGCGCTGGCAGCCGCCAACATCAACATCGGCAGCGCGATCATCGCCACCTACGGCGAACAGGTCGTGGATGCCTTCTACGTCAAAGATATGTTCGGCCTTAAGTTCTACTCTGAGAGCAAACAAAAAAGTCTTGAACGGAATTTGCGCGACGCCATTGAGAGCGGCGTGGAGCGTGCAGCCGAGGCATGAAACGCATCCGTCTCATCTCAGGCATGCTCACCGTGGGGGGGTGGACGTTGCTCAGCCGCATTTTGGGGTTTGTGCGCGACATCACCATCGCAGCTTTTCTGGGTGCGGGCCCTGTGGCCGAAGCATTCTTAATAGCATTTTCACTGCCTAACATGTTCCGCCGTTTCTTTGCCGAAGGGGCGTTTAACATGGCATTCGTGCCCATGTTTTCCAAAAAACTCGAAGCGAATGACGGCGCCCTGCCTTTCGCCCGTGATGCGTTCACGGGGCTGGCCGCGGTATTGACCGGACTGACCGTGGTGGCCCTGTTTGCAATGCCCGCGCTTGTTTACGCCATGGCCGCGGGGTTTGCAGGCGACGCCCGCTTTGATCTTGCGGTAAGCTTTGGGCGTATTGCTTTTGCCTACATCATCTTCATTTCGTTGGCCGCCCTTTTGTCAGGGGTGCTTAACGCAACAGGCCGTTTTGTAGCGGCAGCCGCAGCACCTGCGTTGCTGAACGTTGTTTTCATCGCAGCGCTGATGTTGGCCTATCAGATGGGCTGGGACATGGGGCTTACATTGGGGTGGGCCGTGCCCATTGCGGGCATCGCACAATTCGCTTTGGTCTGGAGCGCCGCTGCACGAGCTGGCTTTAAGATAACACCCGCAAGACCGCGCATGACGCCTGAACTAAAGCGGCTAATGCTGGTCATGGGGCCCGCGATGCTTGCTGGCGGTGTAGTGCAGATCAACCTTTTGATCGGGCGGCAGATTGCCAGCCAATTTGACGGCGCAATCGCGTGGCTAAATTACGCAGACCGCCTTTATCAGCTGCCCCTCGGCGTTGTTGCCATTGCCATCGGTGTAGTGCTTTTGCCGGACCTCAGCCGCAAACTTGAGGCCAATGATACCATTGGTGGCCGTGATGCGTTCAACCGCGCAACAGAACTAAGCCTTGCGCTGACAGTTCCCGCATCAGTCGCACTTATCGTCATTCCACTGCCGCTGATCAGTGTGCTCTTTCAACGCGGCGCCTTTGCTTTCACTGATGCCCAAGCAACCGCGTGGGCTGTGGCAATCTACGGACTTGGGCTTCCTGCGTTTGTGCTTCAAAAAACGCTGCAGCCGCTTTTCTTTGCCCGCCACGACACAAAGCGACCGTTCTATTTTGCGCTGGTTTCACTGGTCATCAATGCCGTGGTGGCGGTGGGGCTTTCGCCGCTTATCGGGTTTACAGCCGCCGCGTGGGGCACGTCTCTGGCGGGATGGGGCATGGCGGCACTGCTATGGATTAAGACCAAACCCATGGGCGATGCGGCCCATTTTGACGCCCGCTTCAAAACACGCCTGCCGCGGATCATGGCGGCCTCAGGCATCATGGGAGCCAGCCTATGGGGCGTTGCAAGCATGCTAACACCGCTCCTTTATAACAGCCCGTGGCGCGGACTTGGGCTGCTTGCGCTTTGTGCCACAGGAATGGTCGTGTACGGCGTTGCAGGGCAGATTTTAGGCGCCTTCAAAATGCAGGATTTCCGACAGGCGCTGCGCAGATAAATCAGTTGCGGCGAATGCGCGCCACAATTCCAGCCCAGCCACCGGGACGAACAATTCCACTGAGCAAAAAGCCTGCCGCAAAGCCGACTGCGTCGGCGATCCAGGTGCTATTAGATCCGAACAACAAAGCAAAAAGCAACTGAATGCCCAGCAAGAAACCTATCAACATGAACGCGCGCACTTGCGGTTCGCCGCGCGCCGCGAGCTGTGCGGCCAACAAATACGTGAACGCGCCAATAAGACCGTACGCACCGGGATAGCCCCCCACCAGCGGCGACGGATCGTCAAATGCCAACCCAAAAGCCAAAGCACCCACGATGGACGAGACGAAGAACACCAAAAACGCCGCAACACCGCCAAACGCATCGGACACAGATTTGCCAAGCGCCAACACGAACACCCCCGCAAAAAGGGCCTGCGTCATGGAAAGGTGCACGAAGGGGTAGGTCAGAAACCGCTTCAATCGGTCCAGCGTCCAAATTCCCCGCTCAATACCATCATCTATGATCTGACCGTAAAAGCCGTAGTCTTGGATCGCAGCCAGCCGCCAACCTGACGCCTCGGGGCCACCTACAAAACCAGTCCCCCCAAGCGCAAACATCAACTCGGGGATCACAAATCCCGCACTAAGCAAAAGCACAACGGGGTGCAGAGGGTGGACAACGGGTTGTTGGTTCATCTTGTCGGCTCCTTGACGGATTGCTGTCTCATAGGTAATCGCTGCGACAGTTTTGCACCAGATGGAATGTCAGTCATGAGCACGTCACAGTTCACCCCACGCGTCTTTTCCGGCATCCAGCCATCTGGTGGGTTGACCCTTGGCAACTACCTTGGCGCGATGAAACGCTTTGTGGACATGCAAAACGCCGGCACCCACGAAACGATTTACTGCATGGTCGATCTGCACGCGATCACTGTGGCCCAAGACCCTAAAGATCTTGCTCATAACACACGCGAACTTTGCGCAGGCTTCATCGCCAGTGGCATCGATCCCGAGAAATCTGTTTTGTTCAACCAATCCCAAGTCCCCGAGCACGCGCAACTGGGGTGGATTTTCAACTGCGTGGCGCGCATGGGCTGGATGGGGCGCATGACCCAGTGGAAAGACAAAGCGGGCAAAAACGCAGAACAAGCCTCGCTTGGGTTGTTTGCCTACCCTGCCCTGATGGCCGCAGATATTTTGGTTTATCACGCCACACATGTGCCCGTGGGCGAAGATCAAAAACAACACCTTGAACTGACACGCGACATTGCCGCCAAGTTTAACCACGACTACGGCGTCGACTTTTTCCCAATCACCGAACCGGTGATTGAAGGCGCGGCCACCCGTGTGATGTCATTGCGCGATGGCACCAAGAAAATGTCAAAGTCTGATCCGTCTGATCTGAGCCGGATCAATATGACAGACACCGCCGACGCGATTGCCAAAAAGATCCGCAAAGCCAAAACAGATCCCGAACCGCTTCCCGAAGCGCTTGATGGGTTGGACGAGCGCCTAGATGCGCGCAATCTTGTGAACATCTACGCCGCTTTTGCCGAAATCACCCCACAGCAAGTGCTGGACCAGCATGCTGGCTCTCAATTTGGCACGTTCAAGCCTGTGCTGGCTGATCTGGCTGTTGAAAAACTTGCCCCCATCGGGACTGAAATGTCACGCTTGATGGAAGACCAAGCCGAGATCGACCGCATTCTGGCTCGTGGTGCGGAACGGGGCCGCGAGATCGCAGCGCCAATTCTTGCAAAAACACTCGAAATTGTAGGGATGGTCCGCTAACGCACGCCATACCCTTGGCACATGGAACAGGCGCGTTATGTCTGGCTGCATGACAGACATTTCTGAAGCCGACATCAGCGCCATCATTGAAATGGCCCTCTCCGATCACACTGCATTCGCCGATATTGAACGCGAATACGGTCTGAAGGACAAAGAGGTCAAAGCCTTGATGCGCTCAAACCTCAAAACGTCAAGCTACCGCACGTGGCGAAAAAGGGTGCGCACCTTTGGTGATAGGCGCGCGCATTACAAATAGTCACATCTTTCGATTGCCAGCGCCGTGCACTGCGGTCATGATCGCATCGGTTAGCATCCCGAGGGAGGGGAAAGATTATGCGTAAGTTCCTAGTTGTCTTGGACGACAGCCGCGAATGCCTCAACGCGATGCGGTTTGCGGCCATGCGTGCGTCCAAAACTGGTGGCGGCGTAGAAATCCTCTCGGTCATTCCACCAGAAGAGTTCAACCACTGGATCGGTGTTGCAGACATTATGCGCGCCGAAGCCCGCGAGCGGATCGAAGTGCATTTTGAGGTCTATGCCAAATGGATGCGCGACAAACTTTCGATTGAGCCAGAATTGGTGATCCGTGAAGGCCGCCCGTCCGAGGAGATCGTACAGCAGATTATGGATGATCCAGAAGTCGGCATTTTGGTATTGGGCGCGGCTACAGACAAAAAGGGCCCCGGCCCGATCGTCACGCAAATGACCAAAAACGCAGGTGCGCTTCCCGTGCCAATGACAATTGTTCCCGGCGACATCAGTAAAGAAAAGCTGGAAGCGATCACCTAAATTACGTTTTAGAACCATTCTAAACTATTGACTAAATGGCGTAGCGATCGCATATTTGATGCAAAGGAGACCTTTCCGATGTTCATTCAAACCGAGTCCACGCCAAACCCCGCCACATTGAAGTTCCTTCCAGGACAAGAAGTGCTGGACATGGGTACGGCAGATTTCACGACCCCAGAAGCTGCGGCCTCATCGCCGCTGGCCACGCGTCTTTTCGCAGTGCAAGGCGTAACGGCGGTGTTCTTTGGTCTGGACTTTGTAACAGTAACCAAAGCGGATGACGCCGAATGGGATCACCTGAAGCCAGCCCTTCTTGGCGCGATCATGGAGCATTTCCAGTCAGGCCAACCCGTTATGGAAGGCGAAAACACCTCGTCTGGTCACGCGGAACACACCGGCGAAGACGGCGAGATTGTCGGCCAGATTAAAGAACTTCTCGACACGCGCGTTCGTCCGGCAGTTGCTCAGGACGGTGGTGATATTACGTTTCACGGCTTTGACCGCGGCATCGTATATTTGCACATGCAAGGTGCCTGCGCGGGATGCCCATCGTCCACGCTAACGCTCAAAATGGGCATTGAGAACTTGTTGCGCCACTACATCCCCGAGGTGATCGAAGTGCGCCCCGTCGCCGCGTGATCCTCGCGTTTGACACCTCTGGCCCACATATCGCCGTCTGTGTTTTGGACGGCGATACTGTTTGTGCCGCCTCGTTTGACGAAATGGCAAAAGGCCAAGCCGAGCAGCTTTTCCCCAAGATTGAGGACGCGCTTACAAAGGCCGGCGCGAGCTATGCCGACATCACCCGTATTGGCGTGGGCACAGGGCCCGGGAACTTTACGGGCATTCGCATTTCCGTTTCTGCAGCGCGCGGTTTGGCGCTGTCCCTTGGAGTTCCGGCAATTGGTGTGACAACGCTTGAAGCCTACGCACTTGATGCCCCGCAGCCAGTTGTGTCGCTTGTGGATGCAAAGCGCGGTAACGTCTACGCCCAGCGCTTTGACACAAATTCAACAGAACCATTTTTCACCGATGCCGCAAGCGCGAACCCTGACGGTATCGCAATCGTTACAGCGCAAACTGCAACACATCAAATTGCTGTGGCCATCGCAAAGCTTGCCGCCGAAAAATCGCCCCAAGACGCTCCGCCGAAGCCATTTTATATGCGCCCAGCGGACGCCGCCCCCTCACGAGACACGCCCCCGCGCATTTTGGCATAGGCAATGACGAAGACGGCACCCCCCCAAAGCCAACTTACGCCACAGGCCATGGCCCAAACGCACGCCGCGGCTTTTGAGCTAACCCGCCCTTGGTCAGTGCGTGAGTTTTCTGAACTGCTTCAAAGCCCAAGTTGTTTTGTGGTCGGCGGCGCGCAGTGCTTTGCCCTTTCTCGGATCATCGCAGATGAGGCGGAACTATTGACCATCGCGACCCATCCGGATCACCAACGACAAGGTCGCGCCAAAGCCGTGATGGACAGCCTTCATTCCCACTTACAAACACGCAGCGCAGTGCAGATATTTCTTGAAGTGGCTGCACCGAATCTAGGTGCGTTGGCGCTGTATGAAAGCCTCGGCTATCATCAAGTTGGTCGCCGCAAAGCCTATTACACCCCAACATCTGGTGGTGAAGCGCTCGATGCTATCGTAATGCAGCGCAAATTGCCAATTTAACGCACATTTTTATGCGCTTACTGCGCCTACACGTTACGGAAATATGAATCGCACTTGACCCCCCGCGCGCCCTGCCGCTTACTGTCGCCCACAAGGGTGTAGGCTACCAATTCGGCATGACCTGCGCTCTGCGAGGGCGACAATCAAATCTGCGATTTGGCGTGCCTCGTCTCGATTTAGAAATCCTTGGGGAGATACTCATGACAATCATGACGAAACTGATGAGCGCCGCAACTGGTCTTGCTCTGACCGCAACTGCTGCTGTTGCTGATCCTGCGATCATCTTCGATTTGGGCGGCAAGTTCGACAAATCATTCAACGAAGCTGCGTTCAATGGTGCATCACGTTGGGCCGAAGAAACTGGTGGCACATTCAAAGAGATCGAATTGCAGTCAGACGCACAGCGTGAGCAAGCTCTGCGCCGCTTTGCGGAATCCGGTGCTAACCCAATCGTCATGGCAGGTTTTGCGTTCGGCTCAGCGCTGAGCGAAGTTGCACCTGATTATCCTGATACAAAGTTCGCGATCATCGACATGGTTGTAGACCAGCCAAACGTTCGCTCTGTTGTATTCAACGAGCACGAAGGTTCATACCTTGCGGGCATCATGGCGGCGAACGCATCTGAAACTGGCACAGTTTCATTCATTGGTGGCATGGACATTCCACTGATCCGCCGCTTTGCGTGTGGCTATGCACAAGGCGCAAAAGCAGCAAACGCTGACATCACAGTGATCTCCAACATGACCGGCACAACCGGCGCTGCCTGGAATGATCCGGTGAAAGGTTCCGAACTGACCAAAGCGCAAATCAGCCAAGGTTCTGACGTTGTTTATGCAGCGGCAGGCGGCACCGGTCTTGGTGTTCTACAGACAGCGGCTGACGAAGGCATCTTGTCTATCGGCGTGGACAGCAACCAAAACTACCTGCACCCAGGAAAAGTTCTTACATCAATGCTCAAGCGCGTGGATAATGCTGTCTACAAAGCCATGCTTGACGGCACAGACATGGAAACAGGCTTCAATGTCATGGACCTGTCAAACCGCGGTGTTGGCGTTGCGCTTGATGAGAACAACGAAGCCCTCGTAACATACGCGATGCTGTCTGAAACATATGCAGCGGCTGACAAAATCATCAGCGGCGACATCAAAGTACATGACTACATGTCAGACGAATCCTGCCCTGCGCTGGACTTCTAAGACGTAACACCCATCGGGCCGCGCGGAGGACAATCTGCGCGGCCCTTTCCTATTCAGACAACGCAGGCGTTTATTTCTGATGACTGATATTGCTCCCGCCATCGAACTTAAGGGCATCTCGAAAGCCTTTGGACCGGTTCAAGCCAACAAAGACATTTCAATTCGCGTAATGCCCGGCACAATCCATGGCATTATCGGTGAAAATGGCGCAGGCAAATCAACCCTGATGAGCATCCTTTACGGCTTTTACAAAGCCGACACAGGCGAGGTTTTCATCAGCGGTAGAAGAACAGAAATCCCTGACAGCCAAGCCGCGATTGCCGCGGGCATTGGTATGGTGTTCCAGCACTTTAAACTGGTCGAAAATTTTACAGTTCTTGAGAACGTCGTACTAGGCGCGGAAGATGGCTGGAGCCTTGGCCCGTCACTGCGCAAGGCGCGCAAAGAACTGATCAACCTTGCAAGTGAATACGGCTTGAACGTGGATCCTGATGCCTTGATTGAAGAAATCGGCGTGGGAATGCAGCAGCGCGTTGAAATCCTTAAGGCGCTTTACCGGCAAGCGGACATTTTGATCCTTGATGAGCCAACGGGCGTTCTAACCCCCGCAGAAGCAGATCAGCTTTTTCGCATTCTGCAGCGCCTCAAGGCTGAGGGGAAAACGATTATCCTCATCACACACAAGCTGCGTGAAATTATGGATGTCACCGATACCGTAAGCGTGATGCGGCGCGGTGAAATGACCGCCACGGTCAAGACATCCGAGACAAGCCCGCAACAACTGGCCGAGTTGATGGTTGGCCGCAAAGTATTGCTGCGCGTTGATAAAGTACCCGCAAAACCGCGCGAGGCTGTCCTTGAAGTGAAGGGGCTAAACGTCAGCGACGACAAAGGCGTTCACCGTCTCAAGGGCATTGATTTGACTGTGCGCGCTGGCGAGGTTTTGGGCATTGCTGGCGTGGCCGGCAACGGGCAGTCAGAGTTGCTTGAAGTCTTGGGCGGCATCCAATCCGGCGAAGGCTTGGTCAAACTGAACGGCGCTGAAATTGATCTTACTGGGCGCCATTCAGATGGACAGTCACGGCGCGCACGGGGCATTGCGCACGTTCCCGAAGACAGGCAGCGCGAAGGCCTTATTATGAATTTCGCGGCGTGGGAAAACACTGGCTTCGGCTATCATCACGATAACCGCTACAACCGCAGCCGCCTAATGATGGACAACGCCGCACTGCGCCAAGACACCGAAGAAAAGATGGACCGCTTTGACGTGCGCCCACCCAACCCAAAGCTGGCGGCAAAATCCTTTTCGGGGGGCAACCAACAAAAGATCGTTTTGGCCCGCGAGATTGAGCGGAACCCGGATTTGTTGCTGATCGGTCAGCCCACCCGCGGCGTCGATATTGGCGCTATTGAATTCATCCACCAACAGATTGTCGCCCTGCGCGATAAAGGCAAAGCAATCCTGCTGGTCTCGGTTGAGTTGGAAGAAATCCTCGCACTATCTGACCGGATTGCTGTGATGTTTGACGGCCAAATCATGGGCGAACGTTTACCCGATGAGACAGATGAAAAAGAGCTGGGCCTGATGATGGCTGGCATGACCCGCGAGGCCGCCGCCGCGCAGCCTCAAAACGCAGTACAGGAGGGCTAGAGCATGGATGTGATCCCAAAGTGGGCCGACGCGGTTCTGGTCCCTCTTATTTCGCTTATTCTTGCGGCAGTGCTGTCGGCGCTAGTGATCCTTGCCATCGGTGAAGACCCTATTGCGGCTGCAAAGCTAATGGTCGAAGGCGCTATTGGTTCTACCTATGGCTGGGGCTACACGCTTTACTACGCGACCAACTTTATCTTCACAGGCCTTGCCGTATCAGTCGCGTTTCATGCGCGCATGTTCAACATTGGCGGTGAGGGACAGGCCATGCTTGGCGGTTTGGGCGTGGCATTGGTGTGTCTTTATATTCCGTTTCCGCACTGGGCACTGGCTTTGCCCGTGGCCATTATCGGCGCTGCTGCTTTTGCTGCAATTTGGGCTGCGATCCCTGCGTATTTGCAAGCCAAACGGGGCAGCCACATTGTTATCACCACAATCATGTTCAACTTCATTGCAGCAGCGCTTTTGAACTACCTCTTGGTGGGTATGCTCAAACCCTCAGGTGCGATGGATCCGGCAACCGCAAAATTTGCGGCCACCACGCACCTTCCGACATTCCAAGATTTGTTCAGCTGGGGCGAAAAGCCAGTGTTCCGTGGCGCACCTGCAAACGTCAGCTTTTTCATAAGCTTGCTGGCCTGCGTCGGCGTTTGGTTCTTGATCTGGCGGACCCGTCTGGGCTTTGAAATTCGCGCCTACGGCGAAAGCGAAAGCGCCGCGAAATACGCCGGCATCAGCCCTACCAAAATTATTATCATCTCAATGATCATCTCGGGCGCGTTGGCGGGCTGCATGGCGATCAACAACGTCATGGGCGAGGCCGAGCGTCTGGTGTTAGGCAGCGTCGAAGGCGCCGGTTTCATCGGCATCGCCGTGGCACTGATGGGCCGCAGCCACCCGCTTGGGGTGCTTCTTGCCGCGATCTTGTTTGGCTTTTTGTATCAGGGCGGTGCAGAACTGGCGCTTTGGACGAACATCCCCCGTGAATTGATCATCGTGATCCAGGCGCTGGTCATCATGTTCACAGGGGCGCTCGACAACATGATCCGCATACCCCTTGAGAAAATATTCTTAATGATGCGCAAAGAGGGAGCAGCATAATGTGGGATTTTCTGAACCTCTTCTCCGTTCCTGTTCTTGAGACATCAATCCGGTTGGCGACGCCCTTGTTATTGGCGTGCCTTGCCGGACTGTTCAGCGAACGTGCAGGTATTTTTGACATCGGCCTTGAAGGCAAAATGTTGATTTCCGCGTTCTTTTCTGCCGCGATCAGCTTCAACACGGGCTCTGTTTGGCTTGGGCTTGGGGCCGGCATTTTGGCCTCAGTCACCTTGTCAATCATCCACGGTCTGGCCTCGATCACATTCCGCGGCAACCAACTTATCTCTGGGGTGGCAATCAATTTTCTCGCTGCTGGAATGACCGTTTTGATTGCACAAAGCTGGTTCAAACAAGGCGGGCGCACACCCCAGCTTGAGGGCGCTGCGCGGTTCAACCCAATTGAATTTCCGTTCGCCGAAACTTTCATGCCTGTGCCCGTTGCGGGACCGGTTTACGCCAGCTTGATCGGCGGGCATGCTCTGCTGGTTTATGTGGCAGTCGCAATGGTGCCGCTGACGTGGTGGGTCCTGTTTCGCACACGCTTCGGCCTGCGCCTGCGCGCCGTCGGTGAGAACCCCGCCGCGGTCGATACCGCGGGCGTTTCCGTGGTTGGCCTGCGCTATGCGGCAGTCTTAATTTGCGGTGTATTGTGCGGGCTTGCGGGTGCCTATTTGGCGACCGCACTGCAGGCAGGCTTCGTCAAAGACATGACCGCAGGCCGTGGCTACATCGCCCTTGCCGCGCTGATCTTTGCCAAGTGGCGGCCGTGGTATGCATTGGCCGCGTGTCTGTTGTTTGGCTATCTACAAGCGATTGCCTTGCGTCCTGATCTTTTGACCGCGGCGTTTGGCTTCAAAGTGCAAATCCAATTGCTTGATGCATTGCCGTACATTTTGACAGTTGTGATCTTGGCCGGATTTGTTGGAAAAGCCATCCCCCCGCGGGCTGGCGGCGAGCCATATGTGAAAGAGCGGTAAGACAACTGGACTCATAGTGCTTTTCAATTTGGCGGTTGAAGTCAGGCCAGAATAGGTTGAAGGAAAGCCATGCAAATCTACCTGCCCATCGCGGAAGTTTCCGTTAACGCATTTCTTTTGTTAGGTCTCGGCGGCATCGTCGGTATCTTGTCAGGGATGTTTGGTGTGGGTGGTGGCTTTCTGATGACCCCCTTGCTGTTCTTTATCGGCATCCCGCCCGCAGTTGCTGTGGCCACTGAAGCAAACCAGATTGTAGCCTCGTCGTTCTCTGGTGTGCTTGCGCACTTCAAACGAAAAACCGTTGATTTCAGGATGGGCACCGTTCTCCTTGTGGGGGGACTGATCGGCGCAGCACTGGGTGTGGTTGTTTTCAACTACCTGAAGTCCTTGGGGCAAGTCGATCTGCTGGTAAAGCTTTGTTACGTTGTCTTTTTGGGCGTTGTCGGCGGTTTGATGTTTATCGAAAGCCTCAACGCGATCCGCCGCACCAACGCCCCTGCGGGCACGGCACCGCGCAAGCGCAAGAACCACACGTGGATTCACTCGCTGCCGTTCAAGATGAAGTTCCGCGTCTCGGGCCTCTATATTAGTGTGATCCCGCCTGTGATCGTTGGTGTTGTCGTGGGTATTCTGGCAGCAATCATGGGCGTTGGCGGCGGCTTTATTATGGTGCCTGCGATGATCTATCTGCTTGGCATGCCTACTAAAGTTGTCGTGGGGACATCCCTTTTTCAGATCATCTTTGTAACCGCGTTCACCACAATGCTGCACGCCACCACAAACTATACCGTGGATATGATGCTGGCGGTTTTGCTATTGGTTGGCGGCGTTATCGGCGCACAGGTCGGAACGCGGATCGGCGCCAAGATGAAGGCAGAGCACCTGCGTATTTTGCTTGCGCTGATGGTGCTTGGTGTCTGTGCCAAGCTTGCACTGGATCTGCTGCTGACCCCGTCGGAGCTGTATTCTATCGGCTTGGGAGGGCACTAGATGCTACGTGCTTTTCTCATCACGCTTTTGCTGGCGACACCAGCCGCTGCACAGAACTTGGTACTTGGCCTGTCCGAGAGCGAGGTGGCCATTACAACAACTTTCGATGGCTCAGATATTTTGGTTTTTGGTGCAATCAAGCACGAAAGTGCGGTGACGCAAGAAGCCAAGCTTGACCTGATCGTCACCGTAAAGGGTCCGGATCAAGCAACCACAGTTTACCGCAAAGATCGCCGCTTTGGCATATGGGTGAACGCCGCAACCGTTGAGGTCGACGCAGCGCCATCGTTCTACGCGATCGAAACAACGCGCCCCATCGCAGATATCTTGGGTGAAGAGGCAGATCGTTATTACGAGATCACCCTACCCCGCGTTATCAAGCCAAGCGCAGAGGGCCACGGCGACAACGATGTGGCGCTGTTCACCAAAGCGTTGATGCGCATCCGCCAAGACGCCAACAAATACCAATTGCGCGAATGGGATGCCGCGCTGATCGACAATACCTTGTTCCGCACAGACGTTGAGTTACCTGCTAACCTTGTCGAAGGCGCCTACGAAGTCAGCGTTTTTCTGTTGAAAGACAAAAAGGTTATCTCAACCTACAGCACGATTCTTGATGTGCGCAAAGCGGGGCTTGAGCGTTGGATGTACAACTTGTCACGCCAACAACCGTTCTACTACGGTATCCTGTCGCTGATCATCGCAATTAGCGCCGGTTGGGGTGCATCAGCAATTTTCCGTGTGTTCCAACGCTAAGAAAACGGCATGCAGTATCGTTAGCCGCGCCCGATGTGGGGCATTGCGCTGGCCATCACCATCATGGTTTGAACGTTGGCTTCCTCTGGTAAGCTCACCATGTGAAAGACGGACTTCGCCACATCTTCAACGGCCATTGTGGGCAACGGCGGCAAGCCGTCGGCCGCACGCTTTACTTCAAGGTTCGCCACTAAATCTGTACGGGCATTGCCAATGTCAATTTGACCACAAGCAATACCAAAGGGACGCCCATCAAGTGTGATCGTCTTGGTCAGGCCAGAAACGCCGTGTTTTGTTGTCGTGTAACACGTCGACCCCTCACGCGGGGTATGCGCACTGATCGAGCCGTTGTTGATGATCCGACCGCCCTGATCGGATTGGTGCCGCATGGTTCGAAACGCAGCACGGGCGCACAAAAACATGCCTGTCAGGTTTACATCAACGGTCGCCTGCCAATCGGCCAGCTGGATTTCATCAATGCTCTTTTGCGGTCCAAACTGGCCTGCGTTATTGAACAAAACATCTAAACGGTGATTGCGTGAAAAGGTTTCAAACGCGGCATCAACCGCTGCTTCATCAGTCACGTTACACGGTAGGCAAACGGCGTTCTCATGGCCCCCGGCTATATCTTCCAACGAAGAAGCCGTACGCGCCATAAGACCAACGCGCCAACCGTTCTGCAAGAAATAGCGTGCTGTGACCGCGCCAATGCCGCTGCTTGCCCCAGTGATAATGATCGACTTCATGAGTTTGCCTCCAAAGGTTCGGCTTCAAGGGTAAGCGGTGAGGGCTTGCTCGGCAAATCATCAATGATCAGCGGCCCCTTGGGACGGGCAAGAGCAGCGCGTACGCACCAATGAAGGCGTGTCTCTGCCCGCGTAATTGCGACATATGCCAAGCGCTTCCATAGCGGCTGCCCCGCCTCAGAACGGCCCATGCGCGCGGCAACAAAAATATCTGGTGCAAACACCTGCACTTCATCCCATTGCGAGCCCTGCGCCTTGTGAATTGTCACCGCGGCACCGTGCAGAAAAGTAGCCCCCATGCGCGCGGCAAACGGGATGACAGGCTCTTCCTCGCCGGGCTTTTCTAACTTCATAATTGACGCGGCACTCACCTGCGGGTCCTCGGCCCCCATGACGTGCAGGCGTGAAAAGCCAGGCTTGCGGCCAAGGCCCATATAGATGACCTGCGCGCCTTTAATCAGACCTCGCGCCTCAAGATCGAGCCGCTTCTTGCGGTGCTTCATAGGTAACTCAATACCGTCACAAATAAGCGGCTCACCTTCCAGCAGCTCTTCCCCTGGCGCGCTGTAGGCACCGCGAAACGCATTGATCAATTTGATCCGCGTCGCGTTACGCCACACAAGACACGGCGAGCGCGCCATCAAATCGCAATTCACCCGATCGGCCCATACGACCCGATCATCTTTTTGGGAGGCGTCTCTTACCATCTGCTCAAAGTGATGAAACTCAAGCGATGGGTCCGCCAATGCATGGGCCATATCAAGAATGGGATTGTCTTTGGTTTGCCGGTGGACGCGGCTCAGTTCGAGCTTGCGCGGCCCTTTGAGACCATCAAAAACCATACCCCCAGATTGATTAACTGGCGCAAGCTGTGCGGGATCACCAAACAACACAAGCGTTGGAAAAATTTCCTGCAGGTCTTCATATTGCTTGGCATCCAGCATCGAAGATTCATCGATGAACCCAATATCAAGTGGGTTCTCGCGCCGTTTCCAACCTGTGATAAAATCAGAACCGCGCAAGCCCGCCGCAGCAAGCGCGCCCGGAATTGATTTGTTGGTCTGATAATATGCCCACGCGCGATCAAGCGCCAAATCCGTCAGGTCTTCTACGTCAGGCCGCTCAAGCGTGTTGCCGGCCAACCATTCAGCAATTTTTTCATACTCAGGATCATACATGGGCGTGTACAAGATCCGGTGGATCGTCGTTGCGGGAACACCGCGGTTACGCAGCACACTTGCAGCTTTATTGGTGGGGGCAAGAATGGCCAGCGTGCGTTTATCTTTAGATTTGCGGGATTCGTAGTCGCCTGAAACAACCTCGACACCGGCGGCTTCAATGGCACGGTACAATTCGGCCAGCAGCAATGTTTTACCGCTGCCAGCCTTGCCGATCACGGCCATCACACTGGATTTACTGTCTTGTGGCGGCAGCACCACATCGCTTTCAATATCAACGCCCGCGCGCTTCAACAGCTCAGAAATGCTGTCAAACGCATGGGCTTGGTCGTCAGAAAACTGGACGCTGGGTATACTCATGGCGCGACACTATATCGGCGCACCAGTCGCTGCCAGTGGCTGTCTCAGCTTGGGCTGGAGTTTTTGCATTTAAAGTTTGCAAAGACGCCTTGAACCACTGGTCTGGCGTTGCTGCCTCAATGCCTAGGCGTGCATATGCCTTTGCCCAGGCCTCATCTTGCAGCTACCAAAGGCCTACGCAAATTTCGCCTGCACCTGAGCCTGCCTGCCCAATGATATCAGGGCTTACACCGTATAAGCGATAGATCCGCGCCATCCGCGGATCAAAGACACCAATGTAGTGACGCAAAGAAAAGCGTCGCATCACCTCGCCTGCTCCACGCACCAATGCCGCCGCGCAAGAACGTGTATCATCTGCACGCGGGCTGATACAAAACCGTGTACATTCCCAAATAAGCGGGCTTTCGATATGCACTCCGCCGGCAAGGTGGGCAAAATGGTCGTGCACCATGGTCCGGCCCGTTGTGGGCAAGAACCGCATCGAGCCGCTATGGGTGCCATCGGGCAGTTCCCAAATGACATAGAGCGGGCACATGTCGTCGTACGCGTCACGCTCATGCCCGTTGCGATCGACGCTTACTTCCCATCCAAGACGGTCTTTGAACTGAACCGCCCTATCGCGGAACATGGTTTGCGCAAGGCGTGGCAATTGGTCGAGCTGATCTACGTAGATGTAGCGAAGCATGCGGGCGTCCTATCACTGATGAAAGTGGCTCCTGCCAAAAACCAGACAGGAATATTGCCTCATCATGTGTTTAGCCTGTTAAAGGCTGCTTACGCCAACGCGCGGCGCCAAAGCGCCCAACGCAACACAAAGGGAATGTTTGCGCTATACGACGATCAGCCCTTTGGTCAGCGCACGGGCAACCGTATGAGTGGTGTTAAGCGCACCCAGCTTATGACGTGCACCCTCAACATAGACCCGCAGCGTGTGCTCTGAAATCTGCAAATCATGAGCCGCTTGAGAGCGTGATTATCCCCTTGCAAGCAGCACCATCGCGGATAGTTCACGAGGCGAAAGATTGACGATTGTGTTATCAAAGCCTGTGTCAAAATCGAGAGCACGCTCGTTAAACTTATGGGCGATAATGATCAAAGACTGCTGGTTTAATTCAATAAATTCCGCCCATGCCTCATCATTGGTGTTCGCGTTGCACGACAATAAAGCAAACTGACCAGACGGGCCACGCACCGGAATAGACAGCCCTTGATTGCCTACACCGTAGTCAATGGCTTCGCGCAGAAACTCTTTGGCCCCCTTGCTGGACCAATCAAGATCTTTCCAATTTAGCGGGTGAAATCTCTGTAGCGCCCCAAGGATAACAGGGTCCATCCGCAGATAGTCCTTTTGGACGTACCGATCGACCCACTCGGTACTGTAGGTGCCTGCCCCAAAGCGTTCACCAACAGAATTAAACCAATGGTAAATAAAATGATCTAATTTGTAATAATCCTGTAGGTTCTCAGTAATTCGTTGAAAATCCTCAAGCGTGTTCGCTTGCTCGAGGTCGTTCACGATACTCTCCAGTGCCCCACTCATTGAGTGCGTCTCCCCTCACGGCCAAGATGTCACTTGCCGCAATCAAAGCGACGTCATCAAGATGCTCAGCCAAGCGCCCCAAACCATTGGAACGGGCGAAAACACGAAGATCTACGAGGACGTCTAATATCCATTCATTCTGCATCTACACTCATCCTAAAATAGTGAATCTCACATAAACACAACCGTAACGTGTATTTATTTTATATAAAATTCGCGCATCCTAGCTCCCCAGATATAGTGAGGCAGCCAAATTTAAGTCGTTCAAAACGAAAGAAGCCCAACACCTTCATGGCATTGGGCTTCGATTCGGCGCGCAGGGGGAGCCTGCAAACCGTTCTCAGGGGTTACTACTTTCCAGCCTCAACCGTATCGATCAAGGTCCGCAGACCGATCTTTGGCGCTTGAACCAGTACGGACATATTGCCCGGCTTATGCTCGTTCCGGAGCATTTTCATGTGGGCCTCAGGCAGGTCGTTCCATTCAAAAACTTCCGACATACAAGGATCAAGACGTTCCTCTACCATCAATTGGTTCGCCGCAGCCGCTTGCTTGAGGTGCGCGAAGTGCGAGCCCTGAAGACGCTTTTGGTGCATCCACATATAACGGACGTCAAAGGTCATGTTGAAGCCAGTCGTGCCAGCACAAATCACAACCATGCCACCTTTCTTACACACGAAGGTCGAAACCGGGAAGGTGGACTCACCAGGGTGCTCGAACACCATATCAACATTGTTACCTTTGCCAGTAATTTGCCAGATCGCAGCCCCGAACTTACGCGCGGCGCGGAACCACTCGGCATATTCAGGTGTGTTAACCGTTGGCATCTGGCCCCAGCAGTCGAAGTCATTGCGGTTCAAAACACCCTTGGCACCCAGTGACATCACGAAATCGCGCTTGCTTTCGTCAGAGATAACGCCGATCGCGTTGGCACCAGCAGTCTTAATTAGCTGGATCGCGTAGGACCCAAGCCCACCAGATGCGCCCCAAACAAGAACGTTCTGACCAGGCTTAAGATCATGAGGCGCGTGGCCAAAAAGCATCCGGTACGCAGTGGCGAGCGTCAGAGTGTAGCAAGCGCTTTCCTCCCACGTCAGATGCTTAGGCCGCGACATCAATTGTTGCGATTGCACCCGCGTAAATTGGCTGAACGAGCCGTCAGGTGTCTCATACCCCCAAATTCGCTGGCTTTGCGAGTACATCGGATCACCGCCGTTACACTCCTCATCATCGCCATCATCTTGGTTGCAATGGATCACAACTTCATCGCCGACTTTCCAGCGCGTCACTTTATCACCAACAGCCCAAACAATGCCCGACGCATCAGAACCTGCGATATGATATGGCTGGTTGTGGCCATCAAAAGGGCTGATTGGCACACCAAGGGCTGCCCAGACACCGTTGTAGTTAATGCCGGCAGCCATCACGAGAACCAACACTTCGTTGCTATCCAGGGTGGGAACGTCGACCACTTCCTGAAGCATCGCGCTATTAGGGTTGCCATGACGTTCGCGGCGAATAGCCCATGAGTACATTTTTGGCGGAACAAAGCCCATCGGAGGGATTTCACCCACTTCGTAGAGCTCTTTCTCGACCGCATCATATGAAATCAAGTTGCTGTTAGTATCCAAAGCCATTGCGCGGTCTCCGTTCCAAATTTCAGGTGCCGCAGCGCAGAATCACTGTCGACACTTCCTTGAATATGACCCTGCAGGTAATATAGCAACAATTTTTTATACATATTTGTAATTTTATAACCCAGCAGTCGCAGAATTTTCTATATTTTTACGCTGCACATGCACGATAGAGTTCGCATAATACTCAAGAATATGGCGTTGATCGTCTTTCACCCGCACGATTGAGCCAGTCTGTGTAATCAAGCGTCGGGCCGTCATAACCTTCAAACCTTCAGCAACAATTGACGCTGCATCACCACAGGACACGTTGTGCGCCGTGTCATCATCAAGGCCTGCAAAGTATTTGGTAACGGCCGATTCAAGATCAGCGCCGGTTGCACCGTCCGCGGCCTCCAGCAAGACAGTGCTCAACACCGGGATCGGCAGTACAGGCATTACGTTTTCAATCCGCGTCATCAGTTCACGGCCCAAAGTACGCGGCAACTCCGCATGATGTGTTGCAAATTCACGCAACGACAGCGGCTTTCCAAAACTGACGCTCGCAACCCCAAATTTATAGGCACGCCGACAAATACGAAGCCACACATGCTTTAAAATGAAGCCACCCACTACTGACATGCGGGCGTTAAACTTACGGTCACCCCGTTGGCCCGCTGAAATGAGAATGCGGTCCTCAAGTATCCGGTCGTAATTCAAGGCAACAGGCACAAAGACAACATCACGGCTTTCTGGGGTCCACCCTTCAATAATATAATTCAACAGCCCAAGCTTGGGCGCCGCCACTTTTCCATCAAGACTTAGGCCGCCCTCAGGAAACACAGCCTGTGTCACGCCATTCTCGGTAGCCATTTGCACATACCGCGCAAGAACGCGCCGGTAGAGCGCATTACGTGAACGGCGCCGGATAAAATACGCACCCATTGAACGGATTAAACGTGACAGAGGCCAAACACGCGCCCACTCACCGACCGCATAAGACAACGCAGAAGCATCTGCCGCCAAGTAAGTGACCAGCATGTAATCCATGTTGGAGCGGTGGTTCATGATGAAGACGACCGTCGCATCCTGATCAATCTCAGCGCGCTCAACATGGCCAAGACGTACGTGATACAGCGTATTGCCGAGCCAACGCGCCACCCGAATACCCACGCCAAAATAAGCTGTCGCACTAAATGAAGGAACAATTTCGCGGGCGTATCTGCGGGCCATTTCTAAGGCCACCTCGTCAGGCATCCCTTCCTCAGAGGCATATTCCGATACAGCCGCCAATACATCACGATCATACGTCAGTCTTTGGATCATATCAGCGCGCCGCGCCAGCTTGAAAGGTTGGATAGGGCGGGTCAGCCGCTCGTTTACTTTCGCCACAACACGCTCTGCACGTTTGCGCAAAAACCACCGGACAGAAGGAAACAAGAGCCGCTCTCCGATAGAGATAGCAGCTGCAATGCCGATCAGAACGAGAACCCAAGCGGGCAAAGCAACTGTTTCAAACATATCTATAACTCGCATGTTGCTGCGGCGGGGTAAATGCCCACATGCTGCGGCGCAGCGGATTGACAGGAGTATATTGTGTCCGATACACCCTATGTGTGTGTAATTTTATTGCGCAACTAGATTCGGCCCCTTTGGGCCAACAGCCAACTGTGGAGCCTGCCATGACCAACGCCACTCAAGACCGCACCAAAGATCGCCCTTGGCTGTTCAGGACATATGCGGGCCACTCAACGGCGAAGGCATCTAATGCGCTATACCGTGGGAACTTGGCAAAAGGACAGACAGGGCTTTCTGTTGCTTTCGATCTGCCAACACAAACAGGATATGACAGCGACCATGAACTGTCCCGCGGCGAAGTTGGCAAAGTCGGCGTGCCAGTGGCCCATCTTGGTGACATGCGTGCCCTGTTTGATGACATACCACTAGATCAGATGAACACATCGATGACGATCAACGCCACGGCACCGTGGTTGTTGGCGCTCTATATCGCGGTTGCGGAAGAACAAGGCGCGGACATCTCGGCACTGCAAGGCACAGTGCAAAATGACATCATCAAAGAATACCTGTCACGCGGCACATATGTCTGCCCGCCCAAACCATCCATGCGTATGATTACAGATGTTGCCGCCTATACCCGCGAGCATCTGCCAAAATGGAACCCAATGAACATTTGCTCGTACCACCTCCAAGAAGCTGGTGCGACACCAGAGCAAGAACTCGCCTTCGCGCTTGCTACAGCAACCGCTGTGCTTGATGATCTGAAAGGCAAAGTCCCGGCCGAACACTTCCCCGCCATGGTTGGCCGGATCAGCTTTTTCGTAAACGCAGGCATCCGGTTTGTAACCGAGATGTGCAAAATGCGCGCATTTGTTGACCTGTGGGATGAAATCTGTCGCGAGCGTTACGGCGTGGAAGATCCAAAGTTCCGCCGCTTCCGGTACGGCGTTCAGGTGAACTCTCTCGGCCTGACCGAGCAACAGCCCGAAAACAACGTCTACCGTATCTTGGTGGAAATGCTTGCGGTGACCCTATCCAAGAAAGCCCGTGCCCGCGCGGTTCAACTGCCCGCTTGGAACGAAGCATTGGGCCTGCCACGTCCTTGGGACCAGCAATGGTCTTTGCGCATGCAGCAGATCATGGCGTTTGAAACGGACCTGCTGGAATACGACGATCTGTTTGACGGCAACCCAGCAGTTGACCGGAAAGTCGAAAGCCTGAAAGAGGGCGCGCGCGCAGAACTTGCAACGATTGACGGCATGGGCGGGGCTGTTGAAGCGATCGAATACATGAAGTCACGTCTTGTCGAAGCCAACGCAGAGCGGATCGGCGACATTGAGCAAGGCGAGACCACTGTGGTTGGCGTCAATAAATTCACCACCGGAGAGCCCTCGCCCCTTACCGCCGGCGATGAGGCAATTATGGTGGCGGATGCTGACGCAGAGCGGGACCAGATTGAGCGGCTGAATGCATGGCGCAGCGAGCGTGACGACAGCGCCGTTAAAGAAGCACTTGATGAGCTGCGCCAAGCTGCCGCGACGGGTATCAACGTGATGCCTGCATCAATCAAAGCGGCCAAAGCCGGTGCAACCACAGGCGAATGGGGCAATGTTGTTCGAACCGCCTTTGGGCAGTACCGCGGCCCGACTGGTGTATCCAAGAACCCCTCCAACCGGACCGAAGGCCTTGAGAATATCCGTGCGGCCGTTGACGCGGTCAGTGACAAGCTGGGCCGCCGCCTAAAGTTTCTTGTTGGCAAACCTGGTCTTGATGGACACTCCAACGGCGCCGAACAAATCGCAGCACGCGCCCGTGATTGCGGAATGGACATCAGCTATGAAGGGATCCGCCTCACCCCTGACGAGATCGTGTCAGCCGCTTTGGAAGATGACGCCCATGTGATTGGTCTGTCGATCCTGTCTGGCAGTCACATTCCACTTATGGGTGACTTGATGGATAAGCTACGTACCGCTGGACTTGCGCACATCCCCGTCGTCGTTGGCGGAATAATTCCAGAGGATGACGCTGACCGTTTGCGCGCCATGGGTGTTGCCAAAGTCTACACACCAAAAGACTTCGAGCTGAACCGGATTATGACGGATTTGGTAGAGCTGGTTGAGCCACAGGACGTTGCGGCACAATAACCGCACAATAGAGGGGCTTGTGGAGCAGCGCGTGCGAAGGCAGTTTAACGCCAACCACCTAAACGCGGAGCACGACCATGACCCACCATATTGGCGCACAAAAAGGCGACATTGCTGAAACTGTTTTGATGCCCGGTGATCCACTGCGCGCCAAATGGGCCGCTGAGACGTTTCTGGATGACGTGAAGTGTATCAACGAAATTCGCGGCATGCTTGGCTTTACAGGCATGTGGAAAGGCAATCGTGTAACGATCCACGGCTCGGGGATGGGGATGGCATCCCTATCGATCTATGCCCATGAGTTGATAAACGAATATGATGTGCAAAACCTGATCCGCATTGGTTCAACCGGATCAATGCAATATCACGTTGGTATCCGTGACGTTGTGATCGCGATGACCGCCTCATCCATTTCCACCCCGTCCGCAGGCGTCTTCAAGGAAGTTAACTTTGCCCCCTGCGCAGACTATGGGCTGTTGTCACAGGCAGTTACAGCCGCGAAGGCCAAAGGCTCTAACGTGCACGTAGGCAATATCTACTCGTCGGATGTTTTTTACGACGAGCGCCCTGATCTGACTGAAATGATGACACGCCATGGTATTCTGGCAGTCGAGATGGAAGCAGCCGAGCTTTACAACCTGGCGGCGCGGTTTGGCCGTAAGGCACTGGCTGTTATGACTGTGTCAGACCACCTGCTAACGGGCGATGCTATTCCTGCTGATGAACGCCAAAGCAGCTTTGGGGAAATGGTGGAAATCGCTCTTGAGGCTGCGTTTCCCAGTTAAAGCCAGGCTAGCCGCCACAAAGAAAAAGCCCCACCAATTGGCGGGGCTTTTTGATTATTTGCCTCAGTCTGAACGGACACCCTAGACCGTGCGCTCGACCATCATTTGCTTAATTGACGCAATGGCCTTCGCTGGGTTCAATCCCTTCGGGCAAGTCTTTGCACAGTTCATAATGGTGTGGCAGCGATACAGCTTGAACGGATCCTCAAGATCATCCAAGCGCTCGCCTGTAGCTTCATCGCGGCTATCAATTATCCAGCGATATGCGTGCAACAATGCTGCTGGCCCAAGGTATTTGTCGCCGTTCCACCAGTAAGACGGGCACGACGTTGAGCAGGACGCGCACATCACGCATTCGTAAAGACCATCCAACTTCTTGCGATCTTCAATCGACTGGCGCCACTCTTTTGCTGGGCGGTTCGTCTTTGTTTCGAGCCACGGCATAATGCTCGCGTGCTGCGCATAAAAATGCGTCAGGTCGGGGATCAAATCGCGGATAACAGGCATATGCGGCAGAGGGTAAATCTTGATGTCACCCTTAACTTCATCCGCACCGTAGATACACGCAAGGGTGTTAATGCCATCGATGTTCATCGCGCACGATCCACAGATGCCCTCGCGGCATGACCGGCGGAATGCAAGTGTCGGATCAATCTCGTTTTTGATCTTGATCAGAACATCCAGAACCATCGGTCCACAGGTGTCCATATCAACCCAATACGTATCAAGTGCCGGGTTTTTATCGTCGTCAGGCGACCAACGGTACACTTGGACTTTGCGCAGGTTGGTCACGCCTTCAGGCTTGGGCCAAGTCTTGCCTGCGGTCATGCGGCTGTTTTTGGGGAGGCGTAGTTGAACCATGGAATTTCTCCTTAGCCTTGAGTTGTCAGACCCGCTTCGGCGATACACTTGATCGCTTCGGGTCGTGTGAGAATGGTTTGAACCGTGTTCAGAGTGCTTTGACTGACTTGACCAATCGCGTCGCGGGTCAGTGACAGAATTTCACCAGATGATGCACTATCGATCACACAGTCAGAATAGGGTGTGATCTGGTTCTTCGGAATAAACGGCAACTGCGTTACGAGGACCTCATCCACAGCGGCTTTGGCCGTTGTGCGGGCCGCTTTATCAACGGCCTGCTCGGCTTTGTCACAAGCACCAAGGGCCAGCACCGCAGAAAGGCAAAGCGCAGCACGGATCATGCTAACGCTCCTGCCAATGAAGTTATCGCAAAACTGCGCGCCATTAGTAGACGCGTGCCTTTGGCGCGATTTTCTTCAGGTCGATGCCGCCGTCGTTGTGGCTGGTCAATGGGTTCAGGTGAACACCGCGATAGCCTAAGCCCGCTTTCATACCATCGAACCAAACGAGGCTGTGCTTGCGCCAGTTCTCATCATCACGGTCCGGATAATCTTCGTGAGCGTGTGCACCGCGTGATTCCTTACGCGCCTCAGCGGCCACAACGGTAGCAACTGCGTTTGGCAGTAGGTTACCAAGCTCAAGCGTTTCCATCAGGTCTGAGTTCCAAACCATTGATGTGTCCGTCACCTGAACATCACCCATACGTGCGGCGACGTCGTTCATCTTCTCAACACCCTCCGCCAGAGTTTTGTCTGTACGGAACACGGCTGCATCTGACTGCATTGTCTTTTGCATATCAAGACGAAGCTCAGCAGTTGGCACGTGACCTTTGGCATAACGCAACCCGTCAAAGCGACTGATCGCAGCTTCAACAGAACGTTGGTTCGGCGTCGGGACAGGTGTTTTTGGGTCAACAACTTCCGCCGCGCGGATCGCAGCGGCACGACCGAACACAACCAAGTCGATCAGTGAGTTTGAGCCCAAACGGTTTGCACCATGAACACTCGCACAACCTGCTTCACCAACGGCCATAAGGCCCGGTGCAACATTGTCAGGGTTATCTTTGGTCGGGGCAAGAACTTCACCCCAATAGTTCGTTGGAATGCCGCCCATGTTGTAGTGCACAGTTGGAAGCACTGGGATCGGCTCTTTGGTCAGGTCAACGCCTGCAAAAATCCGTGCGGATTCCGAAATACCGGGCAAGCGCAGATCAAGCGTTTCTTTGGGCAGGTGGTTCAGGTGGAGGTGGATATGATCACCTTCGGCCCCAACACCGCGGCCTTCACGAATTTCCATCGTCATGCAGCGCGAAACAACATCACGGCTGGCAAGATCTTTGTAAGTTGGTGCGTAACGCTCCATAAAGCGCTCGCCCTCGGAGTTGGTCAAATAACCACCCTCGCCGCGCGCACCTTCTGTGATGAGGCAACCTGCACCGTAGATACCGGTCGGGTGGAATTGAACAAATTCCATGTCCTGCAGAGGCAGACCAGCACGGGCAACCATACCACCGCCATCACCAGTACAGGTGTGGGCAGACGTTGCACTGAAATATGCGCGGCCATAACCGCCTGTGGCCAAAACGACCATCTTTGCGCTGAACAGGTGCAGCGTTCCGTCATCAAGCTTCCAGCACAAAACGCCCTGACACTGACCGTCATCGGACATGATCAAGTCGATTGCGAAGTATTCAATGTAGAACTCGGCATTGTTCTTCAGGCTTTGACCGTAAAGCGTGTGCAAAATCGCGTGACCAGTACGGTCCGCTGCAGCACAGGTACGCTGAACGGGTGGGCCTTCACCGAATTCGGTTGTGTGACCACCAAAGGGGCGTTGGTAAATTTTGCCTTCTTCGGTCCGTGAGAAAGGCACGCCGTAGTGCTCAAGCTCATAAACGGCCTTGGGTGCTTCGCGCGCCAGATACTCCATCGCATCCGTATCACCCAGCCAGTCAGATCCTTTGACGGTGTCATACATGTGCCACTGCCAGTTATCAGGACCCATGTTAGACAAGGACGCCGCGATGCCACCCTGCGCTGCAACTGTGTGCGAGCGGGTTGGGAAAACCTTGGTTACACAAGCCGTACGCAGGCCCTGCTCGGCCATACCAAGCGTTGCACGCAGGCCAGCGCCACCGGCGCCAACGACAACAACGTCATATTCATGTGTTTCGCAATCGTATGCAGTCATGAGTGTGCTCCGATATTACAGCGCGATGCGCGCGATTGAGAAAAGGGCGGTTCCAGCGGCCGCGTAGCTGAGGCAAATGACGCCAATGATTGTCAGCTTCTTCGCGGGGCCATGTACGTAGTCTTCGATAAGGGTCTGTGCGCCATTCTTAAAGTGCATCAAACTCACGGTTAATGTCAGTGCTGTTATAATAGCAGGGAAAGGTTTTGCAAAATATGCGACCATTTCGCCGTGGCTACTCCCGATTACGGGACCGACGGTGAAAACGAATAGTGGGACCAGCAAAAGCAGCGCCACAGAGGACACCATCATGGACCAATGATGCTCGGTGCCTGTCTTCGCAGCGCCAAGTCCAGCGGCACGTTTACTATCTGTCAAATAAGCCATGTCTGTGCGCTCCGATTAAACAACGAGGACGGTAATAAGGGTCAAAACAACTGATCCAACAAGGCAGACGATGCCCATCTTTTCAGCCTGCTCCACCTCAAGGCCGTATCCCATATCCCAGATAAGATGACGCAGGCCGGCCAGGGTGTGATACCAAAGGCCCAACACAGAAAGTGTCAACACAATGTCGCCAAACCAGCTGGTCAGAACACCGTCAGCATACGCAAAGTACTCCGGCGAAATAGCAGCGGACAAAAACCACCAAACGACAAGCAAAGTTGAGATCAAAAGTGCATTGCCAGTAATACGCGTCAAGATCGACGTCATTGACGTCAACTGAGGACGGTAAATTGCCAAATGCGGCGAAAGCGGGCGATTGCCACGGTTTACATCGGCCATAGGTGTTCCCTTCGTTGGCTTGCAATGCGCACCTTAATAAGGTCGCACGGCGGGGCTAACCCCTTTGTATCTCTTTTTGAATGTGAGTCACGCGCGCAGTTGGAGAAAAACTGCTTCGAATTGTCCTAATTCGCATCTTTTTCGAAAATTGTGATCACACATGAAAAAGCTGTGATCACAATTAAAGGCTCCTGCGCTCATATACGCCTAAGTCGGCATCAGCGCCCAATAATCCAGATCAAGCAGCACGTCTGGTCCATATTTTCCGTCGTCACCACGCAGAATTCCTGCATCACCCTTTGTCGCCACAAGCCTTAACCGGATCGCACCAACACCCTGCACGGCGGTTTGTGCGGTGTCCAAAACCTCGGACCACGCACGTAGTGTATCGCCTGCAAAACACGGGTTCGCATGAGCACCAGAATTAATCCCAACTATAATTTGCGCATTTGCCAGTCCGTTAAATGACAAAGCCCGCGCCATTGAGATGACGTGACCGCCGTAAATCAACCGCTTGCCATCTGGCCGGTTGGTGGCGTCAAAATGAACCTTCGCGGTGTTTTGCCAGAGACGCGTTGCAAGCATATGCTCAGCTTCTTCAACGGTGACCCCATCAACGTGATCAATGATCTCACCAACGGCATAATCACCAAGCCGGTGCGCTTCACCAGCCAGTTCCGCGTCGTAGACGCTGAAATCAAGCCCAGCTGGTACGTTCAACTCGCTCGCTGGGACCACATTACTCAGTTCGGGTATGACTACCTGCGGCGCGGGTGCATCAAGGTCATTTTTGCGCACCATGACCCAACGTACGTATTCCAGCACAACATCATCATGCTGGTTCAAGCCGCGTGTACGAACCCAGACCACACCAGTTTTGCCGTTGGAATTTTGCTTAACGCCGATCACCTCTGATGCAGATCGCAGCGTATCACCAGCCCAAACAGGCTTCAAAAAACGTGCCTCCGCATACCCCAAATTTGCGACTGCATTCAAAGAGACATCAGGTACGGTTTTGCCAAAGACCGTATGAAAAACGATCATGTCATCGATAGGGCTACCGCGCAGCCCGCACGATTGTGCAAACTGATCAGAGGAATAAATTGCGTGACGCGCAGGGTAGAGCGCGTGGTAAAGTGCGCGCTCCCCCCCAGATAACGTTCGAGGCACCGCATGACGGATCACATCACCAACCGCATAGTCTTCAAAAAAGCGGCCCGCGTTTGTTTTGTTTAAGGTCATGTAAGTGCCTTTCTGATCTTAATGTTCGCCAAGCTTTGTGTCGCGTGTGTATGTGCCCTCAACTTCTTTAGTCACAGCCTGACCACACCGCATTACTCCGTTTGCGGTATCCCATGCTTGGGTCGGGCCGCCGTAAAGCTCCCATCCTTTATTCAAGGCATCCGTCACCTTGTGGCAGAAGTCAGACGTGTCATCTTCGGATAAAAATCGATACAGTTTCATAGCTTTCACCTTCAATTAAACGAACGGGTTCACACCCAGCCAGATGTGAATAGCCGCAACAAGGCTATAAAGAACTACCGTAATCACGAAGAGAGTAATTTCCTTTTTTACTGGTGCTTGAGCAGGCACGTCCCACGGCCCTTCTGCGCGATTAATCAAAGCCATGGCGCCAAAGGCCCATGCCAGTAGTCCACCGAACAACACCAAAGATGCCGCGTCACCATTGACCAACAAATGCGCCACCGCCCAGATCGCCACTGCAGTAAGTTGTGGATGGCGAAGTTTCGTACCGAGCCAGACTTTCGCGGGCTTTGCGGCAGACGCCCCAAAAACATAAAACGCTGCAATCATGACGAGGTTGTTTACACCGCGCGCCCACTCCGGTGGCATGTAGACAGGAATGAAGTCGGCCGTTCGATAGCCGAAAATGATCAATAGCAAGCTTGCGCCCAAAGCCGCAGTTATCAAAAGGCGTCCTTTATCGCCCAGTCCTGCCCGCACTGCAGGCGCTAACCGTTTAAAGAAGTGCGCAGCACTCCACAAAATGACACCTGCGATCAGAAGACCCATTGTTTAATCCTTCATTGCCTCAATGGCGTGCGCTTTTGCAAGTGTCGCGCGCGCCGTTACGATATGAAGGTTTTCTACGATCTTTCCGTCCACAACAGCAACACCCTGCCCATCTCTCTCGGCCTGTTCAAACGCTTCAATTTGGCGCTTCGACAAATCAATTTCGGCCTCTGACGGTGCGAAAGCCGTATTAGCGACCTCTAGCTGCGCAGGATGAATCAAGGTTTTGCCCTCAAATCCCATGTCACGACCTTGGTCACATTCTACCTTTAGGCCCGCATCATCCTTAAAGGCATTGTAAACCCCATCGACAATCGTGACCCCGTGGGCGCGCGCTGCAAGCAAGCACATCTGCAGCGACGTAAGCAGCGGTTCACGATCTGGCCGGTGGCGCGTATTGAGATCTTTTGCCAAATCGTTAGTGCCCATAACCATCCCCTTAAGGCGGGGATGGGCGGCAATTTCAGCAGCATTAAGAATGCCCAAAGGTGTTTCCATCATCGCCCAAATCGGCAAAGTCGTTAATGCCGCAATGGCATCTACATCGGCGGCGGAATTAACTTTGGGAAGCAGAACCGCATCTGCGTTCACAACACTCAAAACATCCTCACGGCCCCAAGTGGTATCAAGCCCGTTCACACGTACAATCCGCAAGCGCGCGCCATAATCGGCTGTCGGAAGTGTTTCGGCCAGCAAAGTACGCGCCGGCACTTTTCCGTCGATGGCGACTGCGTCCTCAAGATCGAAAATGATCGCGTCGCACGCCAAACCTTTGGCCTTTTCAAGGGCGCGCTCTTTTGACGCCGGAATATAAAGGACGGAACGGACGGGGCGCTGAGACATCTTCTTACCTCGATTGAGTAATTATCTTGCGCAGACATCGCATTATTCATGCGATGATTACAAGCGCGAATTGCTGCGATGCAGCGGTTGACCCAAGTTAACCAAATAAAAAGGTTAGTGTGGGATATGTGGCGCGTGTTTGTTTACGAGGAATTTTGGTATGAATTTATTGCTAGCCGCAATGACGTTAGCTACGTCCAGTCAACATTTGGCCCAATGCGGAAACCGGGCGACAATTGTGGATAACCTTTCCACGAAATATGGCGAGACAAGACAACCTGTTGGCCTTGGCGATGATAACGCTTTGGTCGAGATATTTGCCTCAAACGCCACGGGCAGCTGGACCATTACTGTAACTAAAGCGGGCGGCCCCACCTGCCTTGTTGCCTCGGGCCGTGCATTTGAAAAGACAGATCGGCTAAGCGTGACCGGCAAAAGCATTTAGGTTAGTGCGTCCCAGATCAGCTTGCTGCCGGTAATGACCAACAAAACATAGGTCAGCGTAAAAAACGCGCGCTCAGAGATAATGCGATGCGCCCGAACACCAAGCCACGCCCCGATCAACGCAAACGGCGCGAGCAGCAGGTCAATGTAAAGGGTTTGCCACGTAAACACGCCGAGAATGGCGTAAGGAAGCGATTTGAGCGCATTGATCGCCCAGAATGTGAGAACTGTGGTCGCTTGATATGTCATTTTATCGAGCCGTTGCGCAAGCAAATACACAGCCACGGGAGGCCCGCCTGCGTGACTAACAAAGCTTGTGAAGCCTGCGACACAGCCAGATAAAACTCCGGCCCACCCCGGATATGCCTTTTCACGGCTTGGGATAAGGTTGCGCGCCTTGGCCAACTGAAACGCGACAAACAATAATGAAACCGCGCCGATCAAAAAGCGAAACACATCAGCGTCTGCCACCTGATACAACCAAATCGCCACAGCGATACCCGGTAAGCTGCCGATAATAAGACGACGGGCTTTTTGCCAATCCCATTTCCCCCAATAAGCCCGAAGTGCCGCGACATCGATAAGCATCAACAACGGCAACATGATTCCAAGCGCCATCGCCGGATCAAGCACAAGCGCGAGAATCGATGCAGCCGCAAAGGCCGCACCCGAGCCAAATCCGGCTTTTGAAATCCCCGCAAAGATCACCGCAGGTACCGCGAGAGCGAAAAACGAAAAAGTCAGATCCATCGCGGCTAAGCCTTTGAAAATTGTTGCATTGCCAGTTCTTTACGTCAGCGCAGGTCAGCTCAGCAAGGGGGCGCATCCATCCAAAACCTTGCAAGCAACATACTTTGGGTCTAGGCACCGCCCTTGAAACACGACCCCCATAACTCACCTGACCGGAGATACTCACATGGCCAGACCTAAAATTGCCCTTATCGGCGCTGGACAAATTGGCGGCACGCTCGCTCACCTCGTAGCGCTGAAAGAGCTTGGCGATGTTGTTCTGTTCGACATTGCTGATGGTACACCACAAGGCAAAGCGCTCGATATTGCTGAAGCTGGTCCGTCCGAAGGTTTTGACGCCACAATGAAGGGCACGACTGACTATGCCGACATCGCAGGCGCTGATGTTTGCATCGTAACAGCTGGTGTACCGCGCAAGCCTGGCATGAGCCGTGATGATCTTTTGGGTATCAACTTGAAAGTAATGAAGTCTGTTGGTGAAGGCATTGCAGCCCACGCACCAAACGCCTTTGTTATCTGCATCACCAACCCGCTTGATGCGATGGTTTGGGCACTTCGTGAATTCTCTGGTCTGCCCCACAACAAAGTATGCGGCATGGCTGGCGTTCTGGACAGCGCGCGCTTCCGTCACTTCCTGAGCCTCGAGTTCAACGTCTCTATGAAAGACGTCACAGCGTTCGTTCTGGGCGGCCACGGCGACACAATGGTTCCGCTGGTACGCTACTCAACTGTTGCAGGCATCCCTCTCCCCGATTTGATCGACATGGGTTGGACGACACAAGAAAAGATGGACGCGATCGTTCAACGCACACGTGATGGTGGCGCAGAGATCGTTGGCTTGCTTGGAAACGGTTCTGCTTTCTACGCACCTGCCACATCAGCGATTGAAATGGCCGAAGCTTACCTGAAAGACCAAAAACGTGTTCTGCCATGTGCAGCATACGTTGACGGCAACTACGGCCTTGATGGGTTCTACGTCGGTGTTCCAACAGTGATCGGCGCCGAAGGTGTTGAGCGCGTCGTCGAGATCAAGATGAACAAAGACGAGCAAGATATGTTCGACAAGTCGATCAACGCAGTGAAAGGCCTCGTGTCTGCCTGTAAAGAGATTGATAACTCACTGGCTTAAACCACTAATTAGACAGTCTTTAAGGCGCTCCATTTTGGGGCGCCTTTTTATATTCAAGATTCGCTGAAGTGTGAATCCAGTCACAGAAATCGCATCAGCCCCTAAATTTGTGATCACACATTTTTCAGGTGTGATCACAAATGTCGCTTTTTTCCCGATCTGCGCAAAAAGTTACTCTTATTTAAACTCGCTTCGTGCTTAGAGTGCTCTAATTGCAGCCAAACGGGACATATTTTCCATGAATATCCACGAATATCAGGCCAAAGCCTTGTTGCGCACTTACGGTGCCCCAGTGAGCGATGGCCGTGCCGTTCTCAAAGCCGAAGACGCAAAAACAGCCGCAGGTGAAATGGACGGCCCGCTTTGGGTTGTAAAAGCACAAATTCACGCAGGCGGACGCGGCAAAGGTAAATTTATCGAAGCCGACGCTGGCGAAGCTGGCGGTGTACGTTTGGCAAAATCTGCTGAAGAAGCAGCACAAGAAGCAAAACGCATGTTGGGCCGGACATTGGTGACACACCAAACTGGTCCTGCGGGTAAGCAAGTAAACCGCATCTACATCGAAGACGGTTCGGGCATTGAAACAGAAATGTATCTTGCCCTGCTCGTCGACCGCCAAACAAGTCGCGTATCATTCGTGTGCTCAACCGAAGGCGGCATGGACATTGAGGAAGTTGCAGCAGCGACCCCTGAAAAAATCCTGTCGTTCAGCGTTGATCCTGCAACAGGTTTCCAAGCGTATCACGGTCGCCGTATTGCCTTCACACTCGGCCTTACAGGTCAGCAGGTTAAGCAGTGCGTCAAATTGATGGGCCAGCTTTACACAGCCTTCATGGAAAAAGACATGGAGATGCTCGAGATCAACCCGCTGATCGTAACTGATACCGGTGACCTTAAGGTGCTTGATGCCAAGGTCAGCTTTGACGGCAATGCGATCTACCGCCACGCTGATATTGCGGCACTTCGTGATGAAACTGAAGAAGACCCTAAAGAACTTGCCGCGTCCAAGTTTGACCTCAACTACATCGCACTCGACGGTGAAATCGGTTGTATGGTTAACGGCGCTGGTCTTGCGATGGCAACGATGGACATCATCAAGCTTTACGGCGCAGAGCCTGCAAACTTCCTCGACGTAGGTGGCGGCGCTACCCAAGAGAAAGTTACAGAAGCGTTCAAGATCATCACATCTGACCCGAACGTCAAAGGCATCTTGGTCAACATCTTCGGAGGCATCATGCGCTGCGATGTTATCGCGGAAGGCGTTGTTGCAGCCGTGAAAGAAGTTGGCCTGAAAGTGCCGCTGGTTGTGCGTCTTGAAGGAACCAACGTCGAGCAAGGCAAGGCGATCATCAACAACTCAGACGTTGATGTGATTGCTGCTGACGACCTCAAAGATGGTGCTCAGAAAATCGTTAAGGCGGTGAAGGGCTAAGGCCCTCGCCCATTCGCAACCTCTTCGCGCCCGAGGCGACACCGCCCGCGCACAACATTTAAGGAGACGCAAAATGGCCGTCCTTATTAACGAAAACACAAAAGTCATCTGTCAGGGTTTGACCGGCAGCCAAGGTACTTTCCACTCCGAGCAGGCAATTGCTTACGGCACCAAAATGGTTGGTGGCGTGACACCCGGCAAAGGTGGTCAGTCGCATCTTGATCTGCCAATCTTCAACTCTGTGCACGAAGCAATGCACGTCACGGAAGCAAATGCATCCGTGATCTATGTGCCGCCCCCCTTTGCGGCAGACAGTATTTTGGAAGCAATTGACGCCAATATGCCACTGATCGTTTGCATCACCGAAGGCATTCCTGTGCTTGATATGATGCGCGTCAAACGTGCCCTTGAGGGATCAACATCACGTCTTGTTGGCCCGAACTGCCCTGGTGTGATCACTCCGGACGCTTGCAAAATCGGCATCATGCCCGGCCATATCCACCGCCGCGGCAGCGTGGGTGTGGTGTCACGCTCTGGCACGCTCACATATGAAGCCGTGAAGCAAACAACCGATATGGGCCTTGGCCAATCTACGGCTGTTGGCATCGGTGGTGACCCCATCAAAGGGACCGAGCACATCGACGTGCTGGACATGTTCCTTGATGACGATGAGACGCACTCAATCATCATGATCGGTGAAATCGGCGGTACAGCCGAGGAAGAAGCAGCCGAATTCCTCGCAGAGCAACGCAAGAAAGGCCGCTGGAAACCAACTGCTGGCTTTATTGCTGGCCGCACGGCACCTCCCGGCCGTCGCATGGGCCACGCCGGCGCGATTGTTGCTGGTGGCCAAGGTGATGCAGAAAGCAAAATCGAAGCAATGAAATCTGCGGGTATCATCGTTGCGGACAGCCCCGCGACTTTGGGCGAAGCTGTTAAAGAAGCCATTGGCTAACACCTAACGGGCGCGGCACCTCCCTGCCGCGCCCCCTCCTTTTTTTCGCTCGTCCTTCCTTGCCATGAGGCCAAACACATGACCGACCACCCCGCGAATGATCAATTCCATGCATCCTCGTTTATGCAGGGGCATAATGCGGAATATCTCGAGCAGCTTTACGCTCAATATGCCAACGATCCCAATGCAGTGGACGAAGCGTGGCAGGAATTCTTTCGCGCACTTGGCGACGCGGAACTTGATGTAAAGGCTGAAGCAAGCGGACCATCATGGGCACGTGCAGACTGGCCCCCCATGCCGCATGATGATCTGACCTCTGCGATCACGGGTGAGTATCCAGCGCCGGCCGAAGCAAAAACAGCCGCTAAGAAAATAACAGACAAAGCCGCCGACGCGGGTTTTGAAGTAAGCAATGACGCCATCCAGCGCGCAGTTTTAGACAGCATTCGCGCGCTCATGCTGATCCGTGCCTACCGTATTCGCGGCCACCTTGCTGCTGATCTTGATCCGCTCGGCATGCGTGAGACAACCGCGCACCCAGAGCTTGACCCAAAATCCTACGGCTTCACTGACGCCGATATGGACCGCCCGATTTTCATCGACAACGTTCTTGGTCTGCAAATCGCAACTATGCGTCAGATCGTTGATATCGTGAAGCGGACCTACTGCGGCACTTTTGCGCTGCAGTATATGCACATTTCAAACCCCGAAGAATCGAGCTGGCTAAAAGAGCGCATCGAGGGTCTGGGCAAAGAAATCCAGTTCACCCGTGAAGGCCGTAAAGCGATTCTCAACAAGTTGGTTGAGGCAGAAGGCTTTGAGAAGTTTCTGCATGTAAAATACATGGGCACCAAGCGGTTCGGACTTGATGGCGGTGAAAGCTTGATCCCAGCGATGGAGCAAATCATCAAGCGCGGCGGCCAACTGGGTCTACGCGAGATCATCGTTGGAATGCCCCACCGTGGCCGTTTGTCTGTTTTGGCAAATGTCATGAGCAAACCTTACCGCGCCATTTTCAACGAATTCCAAGGCGGCAGCTTCAAGCCGGAGGACGTCGACGGTTCAGGTGACGTTAAGTATCACCTTGGCGCATCATCAGACCGATCCTTTGACGGCAATGACGTACACTTGTCACTGACCGCAAACCCCTCGCACCTTGAAGCCGTGAACCCAGTTGTTTTAGGCAAAGTGCGCGCCAAGCAGGACCAACTGAACGACACAGACCGCACAGCCGTGATGGGCATCTTGCTGCACGGTGATGCAGCATTCGCCGGTCAGGGTGTTGTAGCCGAAGGATTTGGGCTTTCTGGTCTGCGCGGCCACCGCACAGGCGGCACAATGCACATCGTTGTGAATAACCAGATTGGTTTCACAACTGCGCCGCACTTTAGCCGCTCATCGCCGTACCCCACTGACATCGCGTTGATGGTTGAAGCGCCGATTTTCCATGTGAACGGCGACGACCCAGAGGCCGTGGTCCACGCCGCGAAAGTGGCAACTGAGTTCCGCCAGAAGTTCCACAAAGACGTGGTCCTAGATATTATTTGCTATCGCCGGTTCGGACACAACGAGGGCGACGAGCCCATGTTCACAAACCCGCTGATGTACAAAAAGATCAAAAAGCAAAAGACAACTCTGACGCTTTATACGGATCGTTTGGTAAAAGACGGCCTCATCCCCGAAGGCGAAATCGAGGATATGAAAGCTGCATTCCAGTCCATGCTCAACACTGAGTTTGAGGCCGGTAAAGACTTTAAACCGAACAAAGCAGATTGGCTTGATGGCCGCTGGTCGCACCTCGATCGTCGCGACGGTGATGACTATCAGCGCGGCACTACAGGCATCGCGGATGAGACTTTTGATGAAGTAGCAAACGCGCTGACACACGCGCCCGAGGGTTATCCGCTTCATAAGACAGTTCAGCGTATGCTGGATGCTAAAGAGAAGGCACTTGGTGCAGGCAAAGGCATTGATTGGGCAACTGGTGAAGCGCTTGCGTTTGGCTCTTTGCTGACCGAAGGCTTCCCTGTTCGTTTGTCCGGCCAAGACAGCACACGTGGCACATTCAGCCACCGCCACTCTGGCTTGATCAACCAAGATACCGAAGATCGCTACTACCCGCTAAACAACATTCGCGAGGGCCAATCACAGTACGAAGTGATCGACTCGATGCTGTCTGAATACGCAGTGCTTGGCTTTGAATACGGCTACTCTTTGGCGGAGCCTAACGCGCTGACACTTTGGGAAGCACAATTCGGCGATTTCGCCAACGGTGCCCAGATCATGTTCGATCAGTTTATCAGCTCTGGCGAAAGCAAGTGGCTGCGGATGTCTGGCCTCGTTATGTTGTTGCCACACGGCTATGAAGGCCAAGGCCCCGAGCACTCCTCGGCGCGTCTTGAGCGGTTCTTACAGATGTGCGGCGGTGATAACTGGATCGTGGCAAACTGTACCACACCCGCCAACTATTTCCACATACTGCGCCGTCAGCTGCACCGCGACTTCCGCAAACCACTGGTGATGATGACGCCGAAATCCCTGTTGCGCCACAAAATGGCTGTCAGCACACGCGAGGACTTTACGAGCGGATCATCCTTCCACCGCGTTCTTTGGGATGATGCTCAGCAAGGCAACTCTGAGCTGACGCTGGCCACTGACGATAAGATCAAGCGCGTGGTGATGTGTTCAGGCAAGGTCTACTTTGACCTGCTCGAAGAACGCGACGCGCGCGGTCTTGATGATGTGTATCTGTTGCGCATCGAACAGTTCTATCCGTTCCCCGCGATGTCGCTGGTCAAAGAACTGGAGCGCTTCAAAGGTGCTGACATGGTTTGGTGTCAAGAAGAGCCCAAGAACCAAGGCGCATGGTCATTCATCGAACCCAACATTGAGTGGGTGCTTGACCGGATTGGCGCCAAATCAAAACGTCCGGCCTATGTTGGCCGCGCAACATCCGCATCGCCAGCCACAGGTTTGGCAAGCGCGCACAAAGCACAACAGGCCGCCCTTGTGGACGAAGCCCTGACGATCAAAGGAAAGAAATAATGACCGAAGTTCGTGTTCCTACACTGGGTGAATCAGTCACCGAAGCAACTGTTGCTACCTGGTTCAAAAAACCGGGCGATACGGTGGCCGTTGACGAAATGCTGTGCGAGCTGGAAACAGACAAAGTGACCGTCGAAGTCCCAAGCCCCGCTGCGGGCACATTGTCTGAGATCGTGGCACCTGAAGGTGAAACCGTTGGCGTCGATGCCTTGTTGGCCCAAATTAGTGCTGGCGATGCCAAGCCATCGGGCGATACGGACGCCCCAAAGGCGGACGCTGCACCCAAGGCCGACGCAGGTAACGCCGCACAGGCCGTTGACGTCATGGTGCCCACATTGGGTGAAAGCGTGACCGAAGCGACTGTGTCGACATGGTTCAAAAAAGTGGGCGACACTGTCGCGCAAGACGAGATGCTGTGTGAGCTGGAAACAGACAAAGTCAGCGTCGAAGTTCCAAGCCCTGCCGCGGGTGTGTTGTCAGAAATCATCGCAACCGAAGGCACGACTGTGGATGCAACAGCGAAACTTGCCGTGATCGGCGGCGCCTCAGGTGCTGCTTCAACTGCGCCCGCAGCCAAAGCCGAAGCGTCTCCTGCGCTAGCCGCATCTGGCAAAGACGTTGAAGACGCGCCCTCTGCCAAGAAACTGATGGCCGAAAAAGGCATGTCTGCCGACCAAGTGACCGGCTCAGGCCGCGACGGACGCATTATGAAAGAAGATGTTATGAAAGCAATCGCATCTGCACCAGCTGCCACTGCGGCCGCTCCATCCGCGCCACGCGCACCGGTTTCAGCAGACGACGCATCCCGCGAAGAACGCGTGAAGATGACACGCCTTCGTCAGACCATCGCAAAGCGTTTGAAAGACAGCCAGAACACCGCCGCGATGCTGACCACCTACAACGAGGTCGACATGACCGAGGTGATGGCGCTGCGCAACGAATACAAAGACCTGTTCTTGAAAAAGCACGGTGTGAAACTTGGCTTTATGTCGTTCTTCACCAAAGCTTGTATCCACGCTCTGCGCGAAGTTCCCGAAGTGAACGCGGAAATTGACGGCACAGACATCGTCTACAAAAACTTCGTCCACATGGGCATTGCTGCAGGCACGCCAACTGGTTTGGTCGTACCCGTTATCCGCGATGCAGACGCCATGAGCTTTGCAGGCATCGAGAAAGCGATTGCTGAAAAAGGGGCGCGCGCCCGTGACGGCAAGCTGAGCATGGCCGAAATGCAAGGTGGCACGTTCACCATCTCGAACGGTGGTGTCTATGGCTCGCTGATGTCCTCGCCCATCTTGAACCCCCCACAATCAGGCATCTTGGGCATGCACAAGATCCAAGACCGCCCAATGGCGATTAACGGTCAAGTGGTGATCCGTCCGATGATGTATCTGGCGTTATCCTACGATCACCGTATCGTTGATGGCAAAGGGGCGGTGACGTTCCTCGTGCGCGTCAAAGAAGCGCTGGAAGACCCACGCCGCTTGCTGATGGATTTGTAATCCCTGACGTGGCCCGCAGATCGCTTTTGACCACGCGGGCCGCTTCGACACTTGCTGCAATTAAAGGCATGACAAAATGACTACAGAGATTTACGTCCTTACCCTCGCGGCCCTTTTGCAAGTTGTTCAGTTCACGCTTTATTCAATCACCGCGCAAATGCAGGTCGGCACAAAAGCCGCCATGTCACCGCGCGACAAGAAAGTTGAACTGCAAGGCACCGCAGGGCGTCTACAACGCGCCATGAACAACCACTTCGAAGGGTTGATCATGTTCACCATCGCTGTGGTGGTCGTGACCCTCTCGGATCAATCCAGCCCATTCACCGAAGCCTGCGCTCATATCTATCTGATCGCCCGCCTGCTCTATGTGCCTGCCTATGTTCAAGGCCTTGTGCCGTGGCGCAGCTACATCTGGGTGGTTGGTTTTGGCGCAACTGTTGCGATGCTAATCGCTGCCCTCATTTAATACCAAGGAGACCCCCATGGCCAACTATGACGTCATCGTAATCGGCAGCGGCCCCGGCGGCTATGTCTGTGCAGTCCGCTGTGCCCAATTGGGCCTCAAAACCGCTGTTGTTGAAGGCCGCGATACGCTTGGCGGCACGTGCCTCAACGTTGGCTGCATCCCGTCAAAGGCCCTGCTGCACGCGTCACATATGCTGCACGAAGCAGAGCACAACTTTGCAGCCATGGGCCTTAAGGGCAAAGCACCTTCCGTAGATTGGAAGCAGATGCAGTCCTACAAAAGCGACACGATCGAAACCAACACCAAAGGCATCGAGTTCTTGTTCAAAAAGAACAAAATCGATTGGCTCAAAGGCTGGGGCAGCATTCCTGCAGCCGGTCAGGTAAAAGTTGGTGACGAGGTGCACAGCGCCAAAAACATCATCATTGCGTCAGGCTCCGTACCATCGGCGCTGCCCGGTATCGAAGTTGACCAAAAGATCGTTGTGGACAGCACAGGCGCGCTTGAACTGCCCAAAATCCCGAAAAAGCTTGTTGTGATTGGCGCAGGTGTCATCGGGCTTGAGTTGGGCTCTGTTTACGCCCGCCTTGGCGCAGAAGTTGAAGTTGTTGAGTTCCTTGACGTCATCACACCCGGCATGGACGCCGAGGTTCAGCGCACCTTCCAAAAGCTGCTGACCAAGCAGGGCATCTCCTTCACACTGGGTGCCGCCGTTCAAGGTGTTGAGGTCAAAGGCAACAAGGCGAAAGTCACTTACAAATCCCGCAAAGACGATACCGAAACAACAATCGACGCGGATACAGTACTTGTGGCAACGGGCCGCAAGCCGTTCACCGATGGTTTGGGGCTCGAAGCGCTCGGCGTTGAAATGAGTGACCGTGGCCAGATCAAAACGAACGCCAACTACGCCACCAATGTAGCAGGCATCTATGCAATTGGGGACGCCATCGAAGGCCCGATGCTTGCGCACAAAGCAGAAGATGAAGGCATGGCAGTCGCAGAAGGGCTCGCAGGTCAGCACCCGCACGTGAACTACAACGTCATCCCAGGCGTCATTTACACCCACCCTGAAGTGGCTTCAGTTGGCGAAACCGAAGAGAGCCTGAAAGAGCAAGGGCGCAGCTACAAAGCGGGCAAGTTCAGCTTCATGGGCAACGGTCGTGCAAAAGCAAACTTTGCAGCCGACGGCTTTGTGAAAATTCTGGCTGATGCACAAACAGATCGCATTTTGGGCGCGCACATCATTGGGCCAATGGCCGGTGATTTGTTGCACGAAATTTGTGTAGCCATGGAATTTGGTGCGGCAGCAGAAGACCTTGCGCGTACCTGCCACGCACACCCAACCTACTCTGAAGCGGTGCGCGAAGCGGCACTTGCTTGTGGCGACGGCGCGATCCACGCCTAATCCTTAGCCAGATATTATTTTGGAAAAGCGGGCGTCTTAGGGGGCCCGCTTTTTTCGTTCTTGGGCCTATTGCTTGAGCATCCGCAAACCGCTTGTAACATCTGAGCGAAGCGCAATACGCAAGCCCGGGTCATCACCGGCTTTTAGAGCCGCCAGAATAAGCCTGTGATTGCGCGGGCTTTCTGTGCGGCGCAACCGGCCATAGAGCTTGCGCATTGTTGGCCCCAATTGCAGCCAAACCGTCTCAGCCAGTGCGAGCATCGCAGGGGCTTGTGCGCGCAAGTAAAGCGTGCGGTGAAATTCAAGGTTGTGCTTAAGGTACCCAACCGCATCCGAACGGGCGATGACCTGATCAATCTGTCCATTGATCGCCTCAAGCCGCTCAATAAGCGCCATATGCGCCCGCGGCAGTGCACGGCTGGCTAACTCTGGCTCCAACAGCGCACGAATGGCTGCAAGCTCCTCAATCCGCTCATTGCTCAGCTCTGGCGTCGTAATCCGACCTGACGATGACAAAGACAGCGCGCCTTCTGCTACCAAGCGGCGCATTGCCTCACGCACAGGCGTCATGGACATCTCGTATTCTTTGCCAACCCCGCGCAAGGTCAACGCTTGGCCGGGCAACAACTCACCATGCATGATGCGCGTTCTCAGCGAGCGGTAGAGACGGTCATGGGCCGCAGTGGGGGACGCATCTTGGCGGGTTTGTATCAACATATGCCATTTGTGATCACAAAGTTAGCCTTCGTCAATCATGCAAATCGGTATCGGTGCAATGCAGTGCCCTCGGTGCGCAACCATGTCCGCTCGGCCTTGTAAGGACCGAAGAGTTCCTCGCAAACCCGCCAGAACCGCTCGGAATGGTTCATCTGAGCAAGATGCGCCACTTCATGCGCAGCGACGTATGACAACACATTCGGCGGCGCCATCACCAAGCGCCAACTGAAATTCAAATTCCCTGTGGACGAGCATGATCCCCAACGTGATCTAGTATCACGCAACGTAATGCGGCCGAACGGCTTACCCAAGGCGGTCGCAAATTGCTCAACTTCGCGGTGCAGGACCAGCCGCGCCTGCGCCTTGAGATACCCCTGCACACGCGCACCCGCCGTTTCATCGCGTCCAGGCACCTGCAATTGGGTACCCTGAATACTAATTCTACGGCCTTGCCCCTGAACGATCTCAAAAAGTTGACCGCCAAGCGGGACTTGCGCACCCATTCCGACGATTTGCTCAATCGGTTGGCCCGCCAATTGGTGCCGCAACCAACTTTCTTTTTCGCGCAGAAAAGCCAGTGCTTCACGCTCAGGCGCGCGTGTCGGCACCGTCAGGCTGACTTTGCCATCCAATCGAGAGACCCGAAGTGACAGCCGCCGTGCCTGCGCAGAACGCCGTAAATGGACCCGCACAACAGGATCACCTTCCAAAACAAGTATCGTCATTGCCTGAATTCTGCCTATCCTAGCCACATTGCGACGGAATCACTTTGACAGAGCCGCCTGAGTATGGCACCTGCCAGCGATACACATCGCAAGCGATGCCATTAGGGCGTGCCTGTGAGATAGTTTCAACCCTCGATTACCCAAGGGATCCGATATGCCTAAGGACGAATGGGGCGTCAAACGCCTTTGCCCAACCACCGGTAAACGCTTCTACGATCTTGGCCGTACGCCAATCGTGAGCCCATACACGGGTGAAGAAGTTACCGTTGACGCCAACAAAAACCGCACAATGGTCGCCGACAAAGCTGATCCAGCAGCCGCAAAAGCTGAAGACACAGAGGCAGACGGCGAAGAGCTCGTACTCGATGACGAGGATGATCTCGAAGTCGATCTGGGCGATGATGTGCTCGACGATGATGACGACGAAGACAACGTTTCTTTGGACGAAATCGCCGATGTTGCTGCCGAAGGCGACGACGACAATTAATTAGCGAATGTGGGGGGTGTTTTTCTCTTGAACTCCCCTCACCACGCGGCTACTTAGCCGCACCAAAGGGCCCTTAGCTCAGCTGGGAGAGCGCCTGCATGGCATGCAGGAGGTCAGCGGTTCGATCCCGCTAGGGTCCACCATCTTCCTTTTATGATACTGCGCACGGCTTTTGAGGCGACCATAAAGTGGTCTGGCTTCAGCCTAGTCATAAATGAGGTCGGTAATCGTCGCCGTGTTGAACAAACGCGCTCTGGCAGACCAACTTATGCTGCCGCCAGCTTCCCCTCTGTACCCCAAAAGCGCATTATATGCCGTGAACGATGAACACTGCCCCCATAGGAGCCCCACCATGATTGAACGAATTGAAACAGGCGAACGCTCGTCCAAAATCGTGAAGCACAACGGTGTGGCGTATCTAACCGGTCAGGTTGCCGAGGGCGACACAATCCAAGAGCAAGTACGCGCATGCCTAGAGAAAATCGACGCGCTGTTGATCAAAGCAGGTTCGTCGCGCAACGATATGCTGCGTGTCACGATCTGGCTGGCCGACATGAGTGATTTCGCGGGTCTTAACGAAGTATGGAACGCTTGGGTCCCCGCGGGCCATGCACCGACACGCGCGTGCGGTGAAGCCAAGCTTGCGCGTCCTGAGCTAAAGGTTGAGTTCATCGTTGACGCGGCCTACGCCTAGAGCCGCGCTTCGATCAGTAAGGCCAGCCTTGGCATAAATATACCAAGGTTACTGCACTTCTGCGAAATACTCTGTCAGTGTCTCGATGTGCTTTGGCCCGACTTCACAACAACCGCCAATGATTGTTGCACCCGTTGCGGCCCAGCCTTTTGCAAACGTCAAATACGCGTCTGGACCCAAGTCCGTGCGCGCTTCTAACAAATCAACTGTTGCGTTGATCGAATTAAAATCTGCATGAATTTTAGTGAACCCGTTTGCGTAGGCTCCAACTTCGAAATCATGACCGACCAAACTGCTCAGACCGTCTGAAACCGCCTCGGGTGATGAGCAATTGATCAAGACCGCTTCAGGGCAATACTCTTTGAGAAGCGGCAACACATCTGCCAAAGGTTCCCCAGAGCGTAGCAAGCGTCCGTCATCATCATTGACTGAGAACGCGACCCAAATGGGCAATCCAGTAACCTGTGCCCCCATCAACCCGCCGCGCGCCTGATCAATAGAAGACATCGTTTCCAGCAGGTGAAAGTCCACATAATTTGCGTGCAATCTCGCAAGGTCCGCATAAACCTCGGCCGCCTGTTCCGCAGGTGGGCATTTGTCCGGTTGGTATGAAAACCCTTGCGGCCCCAACGATCCTGCAACCAGCCCCGCCCCATGCGCATCCCGTGCAGCCACAGCCATTTCGCAGGCCGTTCTGGTCATAGGGATCAATTGATCCCCTAACCCTTTGGGCAGCAGACGATCTGGCAGTATTGAATAGGTATTCGTCGTAGCAATTGACGCACCGGCGGCAAAATACTCGTCATGCACCTCACGGACCATCTGCGGCGCATCCAACAGCGCCTGCATCGACCAAAGGTCTGTTGCCTGCGCGGCACGTTTGACAAGTTCCTGCCCCATACCGCCATCAAGAATAATCATGTTTTCTTACTCCAGCGGCCATGAGCCGGTGATACAATGTGGATCGTTTTGACCTTAAGTAGCCTGCGCCGCGTGCCCTGCAAGTCTGGGGCGAACGACTTAGCTTGGCACAGCGCTGGTTGTGGGCCTTCTGATTTGAGAAAATGCGACTAAACATTTTCTTTCCTCATCCCATAAATGCAACCGCGCTTGGGCAAAGCTCTCGCGTATGGTCAGCCGGTTCACAGTCCCCAAAGCAGGGCATTCGACCAATACTTGCGGCAACCGATAGAATGGAATGCGGCTGTAAAGATGGTGAATGTGATGAATCCCGATATTTGCGGTGAGCCATTGCAGCACAGGCGGCAACACATAGTGAGAGCTTCCGTGAAAAGCTGCGTCGTGCAAATCCCAATCGGGTGTTTCTTCCCAATACGTGTTCTCGAATTGATGCTGCACGTAAAATAGCCAAACACCAATGGTCGCCGCCACCAATGTGGTTGGCACAAAGATCAACAAGATTGGCTGCAGACCCTTGAAGTATATGATCGCGCCAAGCGCACAGAAAATAGCAACATTTGTCAGCATCGCGCTTACCCAAAAGCGCGCTTGTGACATAAAGCCCAAAGGCAGACGGTTTTGGAGAAAAAACAAATAACCTGGCCCCAAACCAAACATCACAATCGGATTTCGGTAGGCTCGATACTTTAACC